>JAKAMM010000116.1 GCA_021812905.1 Chloroflexota bacterium
ATCGACGCCCCACAAGGCACTCCGATTCTCGCGGCCGGGCCCGGCACAATCGTTTGGGCAGACTGGGGATTATTGCTCGAATCTCCCGGCGATCACAGCGACCCTTATGGGCAGGCTGTCGTCATCCGCATGGACTTTGGTTATAAAGATCAGCAGTTATTTACTGTCTATGCTCACATGAGCAAGATCATTGCGATTGTCGGCCAGCATGTGGACACCGGCGACGTGATCGGGTTGGTCGGCTCGACAGGCCACACCACTGGGCCGCATGTGCATTTCGAAGTGCGGCTTGGAAATAACTCCTTTTACTACACATACAATCCCGAACTATGGATGGCACCGCCCGAAGGCTGGGGCGTACTGGTCGGACGAGTCACTGATACGGACGATAATACTTTGCAGCAATTGGAAGTAACAGTTCAAAATGCAACCACAGGCAAGGCATTGGTTGTGAAAACCTATGGTCCTGGGCCGGTCAATCATGATCCCGTTTATAACGAAAACCTTGTGCTTGGCGATCTGGCAGCAGGATTATATAAAGTCACTTTAAGCTATAAAGGTAAAATCCAGCAAAACTGGATGGATATTCATCGCGGACAGGTAACCTATTTCACTTTTCGCGGAGCACTTGGATTCAACGTAGCTCCACCTCCCGCGCCGAAGTTGAATAGCTTACCAACACAAAGCCCTTGACGCACTGAACATCTGTGCTATACTGTCCAAACTTAGATGCACGACCTGTAAACTTGTATTTGGAGAATAGACGATGGCTCGCAAATCAAACACATCAAAAGCTGACGAAACTGCTTCCGGCCCGCAGGTAGACAGCGCCAAACGCGCTGTACTTGACAAGGCCGTCAGCGATATTCTTAAACGGTACGGCGAAGGTTCGATCATGAAACTGGGCGAAGCACACAGCATGGTCACCGACGCGATCTCAACCGGCTCGCTCTCACTTGATATCGCCCTCGGCGTTGGCGGCGTCCCGCGCGGACGCATCACCGAGATTTATGGTCCGGAGTCATCCGGTAAAACCACCATCTGCCAGCACATCGTGGCCGAGTCCCAGCGACACGGCGGCACTGCCGCGTTCATCGACATGGAGCACGCGCTCGATCCGAACTACGCGGCAAAGTGTGGTGTTGATATTGATAATCTGCTTGTCTCTCAGCCCGATACTGGCGAACAGGCTTTGGAGATCGTCGAAACCCTCGTTCGCTCTGGCGGCGTGGATGTGGTTGTGATCGACTCGGTCGCCGCGCTTGTTCCGCGCGCTGAAATCGAGGGCGATATGGGCGACCCGACCATGGGCGTGCATGCCCGTTTGATGTCGCAGGCTCTCCGCAAACTTTCCGGCGCGATCAACCAAACCAAGACCACAGTCATATTCACCAACCAACTTCGCCAGAAGATCGGCGTCATGTTTGGCAACCCCGAAACCACCACCGGCGGACAGGCGCTCAAATTCTATGCGTCGGTTCGTCTGGATGTGCGGCGCATTCAGGCCATCAAAGTCGGCGCCGAGATCATCGGCAACCGCACACGCGTCAAGGTTGTCAAGAACAAAGTCGCCCCGCCCTTCCGCACCTGCGAGTTCGACATTATGTACAACGAGGGCATTTCCAAATCCGGCGATGTGCTCGACCTTGCCACGCAATTCGAGATCGTTCAAAAGCGCGGCGCGTTCTTTTCGTACGGCGATGCCCGCCTAGGTCAGGGCCGCGAGAATGCCAAAGAATACATCCGCCAGAATCCTGAATTGATGAATGAGATCGACGCAGTCATTCGTCAGAAGGCACTCAGTGGCGAAGTTGCCCTCCCGCTCGATATGGGCGGAGACGATGCTCCCGCTGTGGCAGAAGAATAGACTCCCGTGCAGGGGCGACAATGTGCCGCCCCTGCATTATTATTGGGGAAATGAAGATCACTCGCATCCTTCTCAACTTTAGAACGGCTACCGTTATATCGGCCATTGCTTTGACTCTAGCCGCTTGCGCGCCGAAATCCACACCGACAATTTTCATTCCGCCCACTCAACTCGCACAACTAATCCCAATCACTCCGACTTCAACAAGTTCCGCAGTTACCAGCATCCCCACCATCACACTCCCCACAGCAACTGCACCCTGTACCAACATCCTGACCTATAACAAAGACCTGACCATTCCCGACGACACAGCCGTCGCACCGGGTCAAAGCATTGACAAACAATGGCTCGTCACCAACAGCGGAACTTGTAACTGGGATTCGCGTTATCGCCTGAAATTAATTAACGGCGATGCGATGGGAACCACCAGCGAACAAGCGTTATATCCGGCCCGCGCCGGGACTCAAGCAATGTTGAGAATACTCTTCACCACGCCGTCAACAGCAGGAACATATCGCAGCGCGTGGCAGGCTTTCGGTTCGAGTGGCGAAGCGTTTGGCGATCCGATCTATATTCAGATAAATGTCCAACCATAAAATATTTGGTTTAGATTTTACATTTTGCAAGCGTCCTTTATATTTTCCGTGACGCACAAGTCAGTGTGACACTTGTAACCCCATCATTGTGACAAAATACACTATAAATTTTCAATCAAAACCTTTACATTAAGCGTAATCGTTTACTAAATAAGTAAAGGTCTGTTGCCATGCTGAGAATTAACCGCCAAACTGACTACGCTGTCCGTGTAATTTTAGCCCTTGCCAAACATCCTGAAGGCACCCGCCTCTCAACCGCTGAAATTCAGCGCGAGATGCTGATTCCGCCTGCCACACTCCTTCGCGTCGTTGCGGAATTGGCGCGGGCCGGCCTTTTAATAACCTTTACGGGCCGGGACGGCGGTTTAACGCTTCCCCGCCCCGCGTCCAAGATCACGATCAAAGACATTGTAGAAGCCTTTGAGGGACCGATCTTGCTCTCCGCATGTTTGCAAGTAAAAGGCGAGGGTGACTGTCCTTTTCAAACCAACTGTCCCGTCCGCACAAAATGGGGACGCATCCAAGTTGCCATGATGCGCGAAATGGCCTCCATCAATTTTGCTGATCTCGCACAGGAAGCTCTTGGCATACCAGTGCAAATAGCAAGTTTAGTTTAGGTGAGCAAGTATGTGCTGATGCACATATAAAAAAAACAAGGAGAATGTATGGATCCAATCACTTTGTCAAGGTGGCAATTCGGTCTGACAACCGTATACCACTTCCTTTTCGTTCCGCTCACTTTGGGCATGGGCTGGTTTGTAGCCTACATGCAAACCCGTTATTATCAGACCAAAGATGAGACCTTCCATAAGATGGCGAAGTTCTGGGGAAAATTATTTCTGATCAATTTTGCCATCGGCGTTGTGACCGGCATCGTGCAGGAATTTCAATTCGGCATGAACTGGTCTGAATATTCCCGCTACGTAGGCGATATCTTCGGTGCCCCACTAGCGATTGAGGCCTTGCTGGCTTTCTTCATGGAATCCACCTTCATGGGCATCTGGATTTTTGGTGAAGGCCGTGTATCGGAGAAGGTGCATCTAACTTCAATTTGGTTGGTCGCAATTAGTTCCAATCTTTCCGCTCTGTTGATCCTGTTGGCCAATGGCTGGATGCAGCATCCGGTCGGCTATGTGATCAACACAGTCACCGGCCGCGCCGAATTGGTGGATTTCTTTGCCCTAGTCATGAACCCGAAAGGCTGGCTCTTCTTCTGGCACACCATTTCATCAGGCCTGACCACGGCGGCCTTTTTGATCATGGGCGTCAGCGCCTATCACATCATCCGCAAGAAGAATGTTGAACTCTTCAAGTCATCCTTCCAGATGGCGGCGATTGTGGGCGTAGTTGCCAGCATTTCACTGTTCTTCGCCGGTCATACAATGGGGCAGTACATGTACGCGAACCAGCCGATGAAATTTGCCTCGGTTGAAGCACACTGGGAAACACAACAGCCTGCTTCATTCTCGCTAATCACGATCGGTGATTTGAGCGGCAAGAAAGAAGTCTGGTCCATTCGTGTGCCGTATGTTCTAAGCTTCCTAGCCTGCAACAATTTCAGTTGCGAAGTGAAGGGCGTCAACGATATCCAGACTCAGTATCAACAACAGTATGGCCCCGGCGATTATGTCCCGCTCATGGTGGTAACCTACTGGACGTTCCGCTTCATGATGGTCATTGGCTTCCTGCTGATTGCCATCGCAGCCTACGCGATCTATCTCTCCATGAACAACAAATTGGAGAGTTTCAAATTGCTCAATTGGTTCGTGCCGCTGATCTCATTCCCCTACATCGCCAACATGAGCGGGTGGGTCTTGACGGAAATGGGGCGCCAGCCATGGATTGTGCAAGGACTGCTCAAAGTACAGGATGCCGTTTCGCCCAACCTGACCACTGTTGACCTGCTCATCAGCTTGATCGGCTACGTAGTAGTGTACGGTTCACTGGCAGGCGCGATGTTCTATCTGATGAAAAAATATGCCATCGCCGGTCCCGATGCGGCCATGCACGAATCGGTTGATGCTGAACCTGCGCTCATTGGGGCGCAGGATTAATCCCCGGAGGGATCACTATGTCTTACGAATTTCTGCAAATCCTGTGGTTCATCCTGATCGGCGTTTTGTGGGTCGGGTTCTATTTCCTCGAAGGCTTTGACTTCGGCGTCGGTATGCTGTTGCCATTTCTCGGCAAGAAGGATGAAGAACGCCGTGCCATCATCAATACGATTGGCTCGGTTTGGGACGGCAATGAAGTCTGGCTGCTCACGGCGGGCGGCGCCACTTTCGCGGCCTTCCCGCAATGGTATGCCACCATGTTCAGCGGCTTCTATCTGGCGCTGTTCCTGTTGTTGGTCGGTTTGATCATTCGCGGTATCTCGTTTGAATATCGCTCGAAGGACTCCAATCCAAAGTGGCGCAACATGTTCGATTGGATGATCGCTGTTGGATCATTCCTGTCGGCCCTGTTGCTGGGAACTGCCTTCGCAAATTTAGCGAAGGGCGTACCAATCGATGCAAAGATGATGTACACAGGTAACCTATTCACCCTGCTCAATCCGTATGGATTGATCGGCGGCCTGACCACTGTGTCCGTCTTCCTTGTTCACGGCGCCAACTTCCTCAGCTTGAAACTCGAAGGCGATTTACGCGAACGCGCCCGCGCTCTGTCGAAAAAGATCTGGATTGTGGCGGTCATACTTGACCTTGTGTTGGCAGTGGCAACCTATATCTTCACCGATGTCTACGCCCGCCTCGGTGCCAACCCTGGCATCGTCCCAGCCGCGGCTGTGGTCACACTCCTGCTGACCGGCATGTTCATCAATCGCAAACAGGAAGGCTGGGCCTTTGTGATGACCGGCCTAAGCATCGTGTTCACACAGATCACCTACTTCATGATCATGTTCCCGCGTGTGATGATCTCCAGCACCAACCCTGATTGGAGCCTGACCATTTACAACGCTTCATCATCACAATACACGTTGACGGTCATGTCCATCATCGCTTTGATCTTCGTTCCGATCGTGCTCGCCTATCAGGGCTGGACATATTACATGTTCCGCAAGCGCATCAGTACCAGGAAAGAAACACTGGTCTACTAAAATTGCATCTCAACTCATAATAATGGGACGGCCCGACCGGCCGTCCCATTCACTTTATAATCAACCACACTATGCATTGTAGACTTCTCACTCTCGCTCGCGACTCACGCCTCGCTCTGACATTAACGATTCTTACCGGACTTTTAGCGGGCTTCCTGACCATCTGGCAAGCCTGGCTCCTCAGCAGTACCGTCACTGCTGTCTTTTTGCAATCAAGTACCTTTGCAATGGTCTGGCATGGACTTGAACTGCTTCTCGTCATTATCGCCGCGCGCGCCGCGTTGGCGTGGATCAACGAAGTCAGCGCCAGCGCGGTCGCCGTCCGCGTGAAAACTGAATTACGTGACCGACTCTTTGCCCACATCCTGAACCTCGGCCCCGCCTTCAGCCGCGGACAACGCACCGGCGAGCTGAGCGCGGCCGCCGTCGAGGGAACCGAAGCG
>JAKAMM010000117.1 GCA_021812905.1 Chloroflexota bacterium
CCAAAGCAGGAAAATAATCAAGTGTCATTGCGAGGAGGGTGTTTTTCCCAACGAAGCAATCTCCTTGTCAGAATCGGAGATTGCTTCGGGGCAAATAACGCCCCTCGCAATGACATTCTATATTACGCCAGCGCGATCAATGCGCCGAAGCGGCCGGTCTTGCCTTTTTCGGCGCGGTGCGAAAACCAATCGTCGAGATGGCAGGCGGTGCACAAGCCGGCGACTTCGATCTGTTCCACGCCGGATTTTTCCAACTGGATGCGGTTCGCGGCCCACAGATCGAGATACGTTTTGCCGTCACGCAACTCGATCAACCGCTTCGCATCCGGACCGAAGGCCTGCTTCACTTGCGAGATAACATCTGCGCCGATCTCATAATGATCCACGCCAATCGAGGGGCCAATGGCCGCCTGAATATCTTTTGGTTGTGAGCCATATTTTTCGCGCATGGCCTTCACAGTTGCAGCAGATGCGCCGCGTACAGTTCCCATCCAACCCGCGTGTGTGATGCCAGCCACACCTTTTTTGGGGTCGTGAAAAAGGATCGGGACGCAATCAGCGAAGCGCATGTAAAGCGTGACTTCGGGTTTGTCGGTCAGGATGATGTCGGCTTTATGGTGATCCAAATGCATGGGCCGCGGCTCGTCGGCGCAGACGGCATCAGCGGAGTGAACCTGCCAGACATCGAAGAGCGATTCAAGGGTCCGGCCCAGAGCGGCGAAGGAACGGGCGCGGTTCTCGCGCACGCGTTCCACATCATCCCCGACTGTTCCGCCAACGTTGAGCGAATCCCACGGAGAGGGGCTGACGCCTCCCTGCCGCGTGATGACCGCCTGTGTCAGCGTGCGCGGGAAAATGTCGAAACTAAAATATCGGATTCCGTTTTTGTTGAAAAAGGGCATATGTTGTCAACGCCATTGCGAGGAGATTGCTTCGGTCGCTACGCTCCCTCGCAATGACATCCTGTTTACGGTTTCGCCGCGGCAAATTTCTTGATGAAGAACTGGCGCGTCTCTTGCATTGATTCCTCGATGTTCGGATATGCAAACCAGGCAGTCATAAAGCCAAAGACGAAACCGGTGAACACACGCAGGAAGGGCGTGCTCTCACGATAGGGCAAGTACGCAGCCAGCCACGGCCAATTGAACTGGCTAAACAACTGCGAGAAACCATCAAGGCCAATTGGACCGAGACCGATCAAAATCCATAACGTCCAGTGAAGCGGCGGGAGTTTGCGTTTGGCCAACCCATAGATGAGACCAAAAATAAAAATGGCGCCATAGATGGCAATATCGCGCTCACACAAGGCCACCTTGAATCCAACGGCGGGATTACCGACAAATTGTCGCGCGCCCAAACGCGAAACACTGTAAGGATTGCTCAAATCCTGAAGGCCGGTAATTTGGTCGAAAGTTTTTATGCCTGTAAGTCCCGCTTCTTTCAACGGATAGTAAGGCTGCTCGCCGAACAGAAAGAACGAGCGGAAACCAAACTGATGACAGAGCGGGCTGTACATGGCGTAAATCAACCGCGCCGGAGCAGTGGCATTTACCTCCATCAAGGTCGGTGCGAGAAACGGAAGACCGGCGTATACGAACATAAGCAGGTTGAGCAGGGCAAGGTAATGCCTGGAGATCCAAAAATAAATCCTGTCGCTCTGGGAAACCGTCTGCCCTTTGATGAGGCGCTTCTGATACGTATCGCTGTCCACCTGCTGGAATTGACTGCGGCGATCACTGGCCGCGCCGAGAGTCATCTCGAGCGATTGTTTGCTGATCGGCGCCTTGAGTTTGTACGGCCCAATTTCGACAACCGGAATTTCCAGCGCAAAACTCTGCTTGAGAGTCGGATCGGAGTCAATATTGACTTCGACCAGGCGGTGAGGAAATTTCTTTTGCAAGCCGTTCAGATGCTTTTTGACCTCGTCGCACAGCCCGCAATCATCACGGGTGTAAAGCGTAACATTAAGAAGATTGGTTTCAGTCATATTAAAGTCCAAAGTTAACATAATAACCGTACCGGGCGATCAGTTCAAACACACCCGCAAAAAGCATCACACCAACTATAACAAGGATGACGCCCATCGCGATCTCAACATAACGCATCAGCTTGCCATATTTGCGAAGGATGGTTGTGACCCAGCCAATACCCAGCGCGGCAACCAGGAACGGGATGGCGAGTCCGGCTGAATAAGCAGTCAGCAATTGCGCGCCCAAAACAATTGAACCGCCGTTGATGGCAAGCGTCAGGATCGTTCCAAGCACCGGGCCGACACAGGGCGACCAACCCGCCGAGAAGAAGACGCCCATCAAAGCGGAGGAAAGATAACCCCACTTCTGATCCGGCGCAGTGTTGACGCGCGTATCATATTCGAGAAAAGGAATGCGAAAGACGCCGATCATGTGCAAGCCGAAGATGATGACGACAATCCCGCCGATCTTCGCCAGCCAGTTGCGGATGTCGTACAGCAGCCCGCCCGCCACCGAAACGGCCACACCCAAAACAATAAATACCACGCTGAAACCGAACACAAAAGCCAGGCCGTGCGTGAATGTTATCCAGCGATTGGATGCGTTATCTTCGCCGCCCGCGGCGCGTCCGCCAAGATAGCCGATGTAGGCCGGGACGAGGGAAAAGACACACGGCGAAAGAAAAGATGCGAGTCCGGCCAGAAACGCCAAACCAAGTGTAACTTCTGAAATATTCATATTGCTCTCTTATGCCGGGACTTTTGTCTCGTTGACCGTAACGGAGGTGCTGAAACTCCCGCCGACGTTCGGCCATTGAAGACGGATTTCACTCTGATCCAAAGAAACAAACGGGGTAGTCCAACGGAAAATCCATTTTGCATCTTCAGGTGAAGCATTGACACAACCATGCGAGCGGGCGACGCCAAAATCATTATGCCAAAAAACACCATGGATGGCTGCGCCTGCATTCGTATTAAAGAAAACCGGCCAGGGAACGGCCATCGTATCGTAGCCGCTGCCCGATCCAGGCAAATTCGCGCCCATGTGAATGGAATATATTTTCCAGGCAACTGACTGATCGCCGAGGGGCGTTGAAAAGTCGTTGATGGTACCCGCGAAGCCGGTCGAAACTTTGCAAAAATAAACTTCGTTATTGCCTTCCAGACACGAAAGGGTTTGCCGTCCCACAGTGGCGTCAATGACGATCTTCTTGGTCTTCGGATCAACGTCGGGGCTGATAGGCGCAACATCCTGATCGGTTAACACGTGAAATGCAGCGCCTTCAGCATAAAAGAGATCACCCGGCCCATAGCCATGCTGCGGCGCCTCATTAAACCGGTAGAGAATATTGCCGTTTGCATCCGCCCCAACCTGATCCATCCACGCCACCTGCCCATAATATAGACGAATCGGTTGCTGCGTCTGATACAGGTCTTTTACTCCCGGACCAATCGGGGAATTTAGGAGTTGAAGATCAACATAAGGCACCGTGACTTCGGCCCAGAAACCGCTCTTGCCTGCCGGCAGACTGGTTATTGGTTTATCTGGCAAATTGCGGACAGGTTGAAGGTCAGGAAGATAAATATAACCATCAGGAGTCTCAACCCATGTAGCATTGTTCCGTCCAGCAACATTGGTCCCAACAACTTCCCTCTGCCAAACTACGACTTCATCCTGGGGAACATCACGAACTTTTGCGGCATTCTCGTTCGGCTGCGCCTTCATCTCCGTAGAATAGTAGTTGGGATATACAGCAACTCTCCCCAAGCGGTCGCCGGCCGGGAACTGCGGCAGCGGCGACACATTGTTAAATATCCCTTTTAGCGGATTGAAGGCCAGCGCCCCCAGACCCAGACCTGATAGTTTGAGAAAATCTCGACGAGATGGGGAACTAAATTTCATAAATGAACCTTCTATTCAATCGGGCTGATTAATTCCGGTAAGGATACTCGCAAAAGAGTGGAGCGTCAACGCAGGCATTAAGTTGGATTAATCTGAAAAGAAACTTTCCAATGCACGCATACAACCTGCGCTGACTTTATGACCGACTCCATCTTCACAGTACGTGACGTTTGCGCCCGCCTGTTCAAGCATCTGGATGGATTGCCGCGCATACTCGACCTTGACCATTTCATCCAGCGTTCCGTGCGCGACGAAGAACGGCTTGCCGTTTAATGGACGTTTGGCTGCAACCGACTCCGCCCCCGCTGGAATGAATCCCGCCAGCACAGCCGCGCGCCGAATCCGTTCAGGATGAAGCAGGGCAATCGTGTTGGTCATGGCCGCGCCCTGACTGAAACCGGCCACGTCGAACTGGCTTGCGTCAATCTGATTCTCAGCCGCGTAATCGTCCACGAGGCGGATCAGCGCATCAGCAGATGGACGAAGGTCATCGAGGCCGGGCCAGCCGTGAGGTCCGGTGCGAAGCGTGCGCCACGAGTAGCCGCTCGGCTCGGCGGCATGAGGCGCACGCGGAGCGATCATCCAATAGTTTGTCGGAAAATTCCGCGTGAACAACCACATCGAGTTTTCGTCGCCGGTCCAGCCGTGCAAAAGCAAAAGCAGGCGCGGCGTCCCGGAAGATGCGGAACGGACGCGCAGAGTCCAATCTTGAAATGTAATGAGATCAGTTTCATTTTGGACGCGCATGTTTTACAATCCAGTCAATCCCATAGAGTGTAAGAAAGATGAGGGCGATGGGGACCAACCCGCCCAGAAAACACAGAAGGCCAAAAGCCGCTGCGCCGGGTCCATAGATGAGATAGATCAGGGCGGTGCCGATAACAAAAAGCAACACAAACGCGCCGACACCAAGGCGGATGTTGGTATTTTTGGCGTAATCACGCAAGTCGCGTTTCATCGGTTTTCTCCGAACAACGTCCGGCGCAGACGATTAGGCCAGGATGTGGTTCGCCTGAGTTCAGGGAGCGCGGCCTCGACGGCAGCCTCGCCGCGTTTCACCACATCATGCACGTCTACACGGTCAAGCACGCCAATGCCCGTCACGTCGGGACGAATGATCACATCCGGCTTTTCGAGTTGGAAACGAAGCTCGGTGATCTGGCGATTGCCAATATCAATCGAACGCATAAAAATATCAAAGGCTTTTGTAATTCGCAAACTGCTAAGCCGGGAAATGAGCGGCGCAGGCAATACACTGGGCAAAGGCATGGACAATGAGTGCGGAGGTGCGCCAAGCGGCGCGCTCAATGACACAGCCACAACAGGCAGAAAAGGCGCTAGTGAACGCACCAGAGCAACCGGCACCGGGTTCAACACGCCGCCATCCGCCAGTTCCCAATCGTCCTTGCGGAAGGCCGGGAAGATACCGGGCAAAGCAATCGTGGCAAGGATGGCATCACGCAACAGACCTGTATTTAAAACAATTTCACAGGAAGTGAGCAAGTCCACGGCCGTGACCGCACAGGGAATTTTCAGATCCTTGAAAGTGCGCTCACCGAGCGTATGTACCAGCCATTTATGGACTCCGCCAAGTCCGAGAAATGACGGACTTTCATCTCCAACGCGGTCATACAAACGGGATTGATCCACCGCTGCAAAGATATCTTCGATCTCATCTGGACTAAAGCCGGCCGCGTAAAAAACAGCCACCATCCCGCCGAAACTGGTTCCCGCAATCGCACGAATGTGGAATCCTTCTTTTTCGAGAACGTGCAGAACGCCGATGTGAGAATTACCTTTTGACCCGCCACCGCCAAGCGCTAATGAAATATCCATACCTATTCCTGATTGTGTACCTGACTGAAAACTTACCTTATGAAGGGTGTATCGACTGACATCCATTCGTTACTGAAAGTATTGGAATGGATGTTTCCGTTGAAGTTGATTCCTTTATGGAGTCGGAGTAGGCGGATTGGGCGTCTCGGTCGGCTTTGCAACTGTGAAGGAGACTACCAAGGTCGCTCCGAACATATTATCGTTCGCGTCTGCCATTTTCCAATAACTGGTATATTCCCCTTCTTTTTTGGGAGCATCCATATTCAGGGAGACTTCGGT
>JAKAMM010000118.1 GCA_021812905.1 Chloroflexota bacterium
GAACTGACAACGATCTTCGTCGAGACCTTTGAACCGAGCCACCCATTCGGGGTCAAGGCGGTGGCAGAGATCCCAATGGACGGTGTCGCCCCCGCTGTTGGCAACGCCGTGCTGGATGCGGTTGGAATCAACATAGATGAAAATCCGGTCACGCCTGAGAAAGTCTGGAAGGCGCTCAGGCAGGTAAAGTAGAATTTATGTCGAACAAAATCTATGTCATCGGACACGTCAATCCTGATACCGACTCCATCGCGGCGGCCATGGGCTACGCCTGGCTTTTGCGTGAACGGGATCAGGCCGAGGCAGTGGCCGCACGCGCCGGAGCGGTCAACCCGCAAACAGCGTGGATCCTGAAGCGTCTCGAGCTCGAAGCGCCAATCCTGCTCACGGACGCATCGCCGCGTTTTGAATCCGTCATGCTGCGCCTCGACAGCATCCGCCCCGAAGCGCAGCTCGGCGCGGCCTGGTCGCTTGCCAGCCGTACCGGTGGGATCGCGCCGGTGGTCGGCGATGACGGAAAACCGTTCGGCATCATTAACGGTTTGAGCCTGTTCAAATATTTCACCGAAACACTAGGTCCGCGGCCGGGCAACACGACCGTGCGCGAAATGATGTCGGCGCAATGCAAGGATGCCGCCGATATATCGGTGCCGAAATTTGGCGCCAACAGGCACATCCGTGATTCGCTCAACAAGATTTTGCGCGACGAATATAACGATTATTGGGTCGTTGACGAAAACGGTCTGTATGTTGGCATTGCCCGCCAACGCGAAGTGCTCAACCCGCCGCGTTTGAAAATCATTCTCGTGGATCATAATGAGCCGCGTCAGGCGCTGGCCTCGCTCGATGAAGCCGAACTCCTGGAAATTTTGGACCACCATCGACTCGGCAATCCGTCCACACACCAGCCGATTCGATTTACGGTGGATGTAGTTGGATCGACATCGACACTTGTTTCGGAACTGACCGCCGAGGCCGGACTCTCCATGCCTCCCTCGCTGGCCGGTACGCTTCTCGCCGGACTTTTAGCGGACACCCTTATTTTGACCTCGCCCACCACCACACCGCGCGACCGTCAAGCCGCAGAACGACTTGCGCGCTGGGCGCTTGTCGGCGGAAGTCCGCTCAGAGGCGAGACAATCGAATCTTATGGCAAAGCCGTTCTGTCCGCGGGCGCGGGTCTTGAAAATCGGGCGCCAAAGGACATTGTCAGTAATGATATCAAAGCCTACGAGGCGGGCGGATTCAAGTTTGCCATGGCGCAGGTCGAGGTCACCGACCTGATGCAGTTGGCGGACTATCTTGAACCGCTGCTCAAATCGCTGAACGATCTGCGCGACAAGCGCGGCCTCGACTTTGTCGCGCTGCTGATCACAGACGTGGTGCGCGGTACAAGCCGCCTGCTGGTCTCATCCAGCGCGCCGCCTATTCTCGACGACCTGCCCTACCCGCCTCTCGCCGACGGCACGCGCGACGCGCCCGGCGTAGTCTCAAGAAAGAAACAATTATTGCCGGTTGTGTTGGGATTGTTGGAACGATAGAACGTCAATGAAAACTTTCTACTTTTCTTTTTTGATTCCTGTCTTAGTTGCCCTTATCCTCTCCTCCTGCGAAGGGCAAGGTGGGCAGGCCGCAAAGCCCGAGCCGGAGTTATCCCAACCGAGCGTAACTTTACTTGTCCCTTCTGCAACCGCGACCATCACGCCAAACCCAACCCCATCGTCAACCGCTACGCCAACCCCACAGCCTTTCTATATTACGGCCACGGTCTGGTCAAGCGACCCGATCGTGCCGGCGTTGGCGTATCATCGATTTCAGGGGGGTGGAATCTCCGGCGCAACAACCGTGCGCCTTGACGATTTCCGCGCTGAACTGGAAAGTCTGTATCAATCCGGATACACGCTGGTCCCGCTTGGCCGCTGGCTGGCAGGTGATTTGCGCCTCCCGGCCGGAAGACGCCCATTGATCTTCACAATGGACGATCTGTTCTATCGAAACCAGATCCGCTTCAATGCAGATGGAACGATTGATCCGATGACAGGCCTGGGGGCATCCTATGAATTTTCGCAGTCGCATCCTGACTTCGGCTTCTCCTGGGCGCTGTTTTCCAACCTCGGAGACAAGCCTTACATTGACGAAAAAAATCCGCTGATTCTTGCCAATGCGATCGTCTGGTGCATTGATCACGGCGCGCTGGTGTACAACCATACTTACACGCATGCCAGGCTCAGTCAAACTTCGTATACCGGGATTACCTGGGAGCTTTCAGCCAACGATAAACGTTTGAATCAATTACTCACACTCGCCGGGCGCCCGGACCTGATTGCCAAACTCGGAAATATCCTCGCCCTCCCGTTTGGAGAATGGCCGCGTGACCCGGCGGGCGAAAACGCGTTGATCCATTACAGGAACCCGTCCGGCCTGGAGATGCAAGCTGTAATGAATATTGATTACATATATCGCCCCCGGTATATGCTCCCGCCCTATTCGCCCAATTTCCATCGCATGGATGTGCCGCGCATTGTCGCCACCGTCAGCGCCGTGGATTACTTCACCAAGAATGCCGCCAAGGTGCCAGCCGCTCAAACCTGCAAATTAGGGCCGCTGGATCAAACCCGCAGCAGTGACGCCACCTATCTTGCAGACCAGATCAATCAGGCCATCCAAAATGGAAGCTGTCCACCGGGAATTTATGCGACCGATAAATTTGTCTTCCGCGCCCAGGAAGCCGCGGTTGAATTGATCTTTACCGTAAGGGATCAACCTTAGCCGACGGCACGTATTTGCAAAAAGGTTTTTATGCCTCCCGGCCTGGACGGAAAATATACATCAGGTAGACGGCGTCCTTCTATATTTAGGAAACCACACCATCGCGCTTCTTTACCCATCGGCCTGATCATTCTGGCGATCATTATTGCCTTGTTTGCATTGGTCCAGCCATCGCAATACTTTGAAAACCCCATAGATGTAAACAAGATTAAAGTGCCGACCGTGACGCCATCCGCCACGCCGTTGCCATTTCCAACCGACGTACATGGCGGACATATCGTTTTTACTTGCACGCGCAACAGCATTAATCAAATCTGCATCATCAACGCCGATGGTTCCGGTTACAAACAACTGACCGACAACAACACGAACACTTATTATCCAGCCATCTCACCTGACAGCAAGTCAGTCGTCTACGCGGTAAACCAGTACGACAATTTTGATCTTTACTCGATCAACTTGAACGACTCAAAAACAACTCGGTTGACAAACAATATCGGCAATTCTTTCTCGCCGGATTTTTCGCCGGACGGTAAACAAATTCTCTTCGTCAACAAAACGGCAGATGGAAAATCCGAGCTGTGGGTCATGAGCAGTAATGGCGAAAAACCACACGCAATATACACGGCGACCCAGAACAACGCAGGGCAGGCAAAAGCCATTGTCGGCGCGGCCTGGTCGCGGGATGGAAATCAGATCGCCTTCGCCATGTCTGTCGAGCACAATTTTTCTTATCAGGTTTTCGTGCTCAATGCAAAACAACCCACACAAGCGCCGCGTCAAATTACACAAGGTGTGGATGATATCGGCGGAAGCCTGGCCTGGTCGCCGGACGGCACAAATATTTTGGTCTACGCCGGTCCGGTCGCGGCTCGGGAAATTTATCGGGTCGAGGTCGCAACAGGTGCGCTCACGCAATTGACCTTTGGCGGGAACAACGCCGCCGCGGCTTATTCACCCGACGGGCAATACATCGTCTACAATTCTCTCCGCAACAACAACCAGGCTGATCTCTACATCATGCGCGCCGACGGTCACAGCACACGTCAACTTACCAACTTTCCCGAACCGGATTGGCAACCGCAGTGGGGGCCGTAACTTACATGTCATTGCGAGAGAGTTTTCCCCGAAGCAATCCCCTCCTAAACGCGAGATTGCTTCGCTGTAAAAACGCGGCTCGCAATGACGTAGCAAAAATCGGATAAAATCAGCATGTCATGAATTCAATTTATCAAGCTCTCGCAGAAATCGAAAAGAATAACGAGTCCGCCGCGCTGTGCACGGTTGTAAAGAGCGAAGGTTCAACGCCCCGGCATGTAGGGAGCAAAATGCTGGTCTATCCCGATGGAAGATTTATCGGCACAGTCGGCGGCGGGGATTTGGAGCACCGCGTGCTCGACGAGGCCTGGATGGCAGTTGCAGACGGTAAGCCGCGCCTGCTTTCCTACAACATGTCCGATCCGTCACGCGGTGACCCGGGCGTATGCGGCGGCCAAGTGGAGGTCTTTGTGGAACCAATTTTGCCAGCGCCTATACTGGTCGTCATCGGCGGCGGACATGTAGGGAAAGCGGTTGTCCATCTCGCCAAGTGGCTCGGCTTCCGCGTGGCTGTCAGCGATGATCGCGCTGAATTCTGCAACCCGGAGTCCGTGCCGGGTGCGGACGCGTACTACGTTGTCCCGATGGAAAAGTTAACGGAACAACTCAAGGTCACGCGCCAGACTTATTTGGTGGTGACCAGCCGCGGTTCCGGCGTGGACGCGGCGGGGCTGCCAAGTCTGCTGGATTCATCCGCAACTTATATCGGCGTGATCGGGTCGAAACGCAGGTGGGCCACCACAGTCAAAGCCTTGAAGGAAAAAGGTGTGGTAGATGAAAAGATCGCGCGTGTCCACTCGCCGATAGGGTTGGAAATAAACGCTGAAACGCCGGAGGAGATTGCGGTCAGCATTATGGCGGAAATTCTGATGCTGAAAGATAAAGGCAGCGGAAAGCCGATGAAGGCCTGACGCCAGTGCAAGCGCAGGGCGCGGAACAATCCGTGCGAAAGAGGAGATTGCTTCGTCAGAAAGAACACTTTCCTCGCAACGAAGCGCGGCCTTGTGCGTATTAAGATAAGACAAACGGTTCATGTACGCATAGAACCATTGGGTTATAATCAAGTTGTTATTATAAAAAGAAGGAGAGATACATGGCTAGAATTTTTGATGTCATTGAATACCCGAACGAAATGGCGGACGAGATCGTCCACCGCTTCCCGGACGATAACAGCATTGGCGATTATCGAGTCGGCTCGCAAGTGATCGTGCGCGAGGCGCAAACGGCCGTTTTCTTCCGCGACGGCAACGCGCTGGACGTATTTAAAGCAGGCCGCCATACGATTGCCACAGCCAACATCCCGCTGGTGACCAACTTCATCGGCAAGGCCTTCAACGACCGTACGCCCTTCCCTGCCGAAGTTTACTTCGTCTCGATGAAGGAATTCGCCAACAAGAAATGGGGCACGCCCCAGCCGATCATCGTCCGCAACCCAGGCATGGGACTCGGCGTGGCTCTTCTGCAAGGCTTTGGAACTTATTCGTTCCAGGTCAGCGATCCGCAGATGTTCGTGACAAAGATCGTCGGCACGCAGGGCGCGTTCCGCACTGCCGATATCGAAGAACGTCTGCGCACCATGCTCCTTTCAAAATTACAAGACATCCTCGGCGAGACAGCCGCAAAACACGCCGTCCCTGAAATGATCGGATTGACAGAAGAGATCGGCGCGGGCGTACGCGCCAAGGCGCAGGATGACTTCGAGGCACTCGGCCTGACGCTCAAGACTTTCTACGTTGGCAACCTCAAGCCCTCCGATAAATCGGCCCAGGAACTGCGCGACATGGGCATGCTCGACATGGCAACCTACACTCAACTGCAAGCGGCTGATTCCATGCGCGACGCGGCCAACAATCAGGGCGGCGGCGCGGGGCTGACAGCCGGAATCGGCGCCGGAATGGGTATCGGCAATTTGATGGGTCAGGCGCTTCAGGGCGGGATGCAGAGCGGACAGCAACAAGCCTCAAGCAGCGGCGGCGCGAAGCCCGCCGACATCCCCGATGTGATGACGCCCTCCGACGCGGCCTCCATCTTGAAAGTTTCCGAGGAAGATGTGCTTGCCGCAATAAAAGATGGAACACTGAAAGCCAAGAAACTCGGCAATGCGTATCGCATCAGCAAAG
>JAKAMM010000119.1 GCA_021812905.1 Chloroflexota bacterium
GAAATCAATATCAGGCATGATGGGTTGGCCTTCGCTGGTCCGTCCAAGCGTGAATTCGTTGCGGTTGGCAAGCGGGAGCATCTTACCGGTGTCCATGAGATGAAGCGTTACCCAATCGTTAAGCACGACCGAGGCTGGAGACGGGGGCGAAACAGTGTCGCTTTTTCCCAGCGCTTGTTCTACCTGACCGGTGGCAATATTTTGCGTAGTGAGAGAATCCTCAACAGCCAGCTGCGCGCCGCATTCAGCGCAGAACACGGCTCCAGACATATTGGTGTGTTTACAATTAGAGCAGACAATCATTGTTTTTCCTGCGCGGCGGAGAAAAGTAAAGCTCTTGTGCCATATTTGATCTCTTTGTCGTCTTCATGGTTGAAGGATTTTGTTCGTTCGATTTGTTCGGCTTGCAAAAGGGCGGTCTTTGCCAGGCTGTTTTCACCTTGCGAAAGTAAACGGACGGCCAGGTGCTTAAGGTGTTGGGTGGCTTGCTCGTATTGCCCTGTGGCGGCCTCCTGGCGGGCGCGTTCCTGCAAACGATAAAGCGTCAGACGCGAGAGGGCGCTGAGAATGGCCAAAGGCGGCGGATCCGCTTGGGCGGCCTGACCCGCTTCCCGGTCCAGTTTGAGGCGGATGGGCGGAATGGGAGTCGGCCGCGCTGTAGAAATGATTCTAAGCGAACCGTCCAGCAGTGTAACCAAATCCGTCTGGGATGCCGATGGTTGTACCATAAACTCAAATAAAACGTTAAGAGGGGTATCCTGCAAAATGGGTCCGAGACGCATGGGATTCTCAGATGAGATGGGGCCGCCTTCGGGATGGAGGCGGAAGACATAACTGACCTGGACGCCAGCTTGTTCCTTAAAATCAAGCTCGACGTCCTCAGCAAACATATCACCCAGCGCGTTGAATTTTTCCATCAGCAAACGCTGGATGTCCTGTGATTGCGAAATGTAAGAACTATTATTGCCGGTGCGGCCCGCAAGCGCATCGAGAAAGATGTCGTTCCATTCGCCGCCAATGCCCATACCGCTGATGCCGATATTCAGGCTGGAGGCTTCCTCGGCCAATTGCAGGCAGGCTGGTTCATCGCCGTAGGTGTGACCATCCGTCAGCAGGATGATGTGGTTCACCCGCTTCGGACCAAGCCCGCGCCGGATTTCTTCGAAACCGGCCTTCAAACCCTGATAGATTTCGGTTGCGCCGCCAGGCTGCATCATTTGGATGCGATTCTGTAATTTGGTTCGCTCGCTTTGAGGCTGATAAGCAGCGGGGATCAAGACTTCGGCCCGGTCGCTGAAAGCCACCACGCTGAAGAGATCTTCCTGACGCAGCGAGCGCATGAGTTGGACCGTGGCCGCTTTGACCACATCCATCTTATCACCCTGCATGGAAGTGGAGCGGTCAAGCACCAGACAGATGTTGAGCGGAGGCGCGGGGATTTTCTGATCTGTGCCGCGGAGGCCAATCTCCAATAGAACATAGATCAATTGCGGTTCATTCAAGTGAACGAGGTTGGCGCGGCTGTACAGGATTTTATGTTCGATGAATGCGGATGGGGCTTCCTGCTTTGGCAGCGTCGCATCATATTGTGCGCGGCGCCTGGGGCTGGACAGCGTCTCATAGGCCTGTCGAACTTCGAGAAATATCTCGGTTTCACCGGCCAGTTTATTCTTGTCGGGGTGCAGGCGCTGCGCGGCCTCGTAGTAGGCACGCTTGATTTCATCTGGAGAGGCATCGCGCAGGACACCAAGAAGAGCATAGTAATCCCTTTGTGCCTGAGGCATTTTATCCGACCATTTGAACGAGGATCACGCTAATGTTATCAGGGCCGCCTGCGGTGTTGGCCGCGCTGACCATGTTCTGGCAGGCGCGTTGCAGGTTGGGCGCTTCACTGAGAGAGCGCAATAGATCCTGCTCGGCAACGACGCCCCACAGCCCGTCACTGCATAACATGAATGTACTTTTTTGCGGGAAGGGAATGGTAAACACGTCCACTTCGAGGGCATCGCCCTGGCCAAGGGCGCGGATGAGTACATTACGATGCGGAAAGTTGGCGGCTTCTTCCTTGTTGAGATGACCGAGTTCCTCGAGGCGTTTAACCAGGGAATGATCACGAGTCAATTGTTCCAGCCGTCCTGCCGGATAAATGGCGTAGGCGCGGCTATCGCCGACGTGACCAATGGTCACCTGCTGGCCGACAATCAGCGCGGCCGTAATGGTTGTGCCGCTTCCCGGGGCGTCCTTTTGGATCACACGGTGCGATTCTTTGATGGCGCTTTCCATGATCTCCTGCAGCGACTCTTCCGGTTGTTGTGTGGGAACCATGAAAAGATAAGGATGAAATTTACGCATGATATGCCCGGAGACAACGCGGATGGCCGCGTTGCTGGCAACTTCGCCGAACTGATGTCCGCCCATGCCATCTGCAACGATATACAACCCAAACGGGATGTTGGATGCTTTTCCGGCCAGCGTGGCCGTGATGGCGACCAGGCTATCTTCGTTATGTTCACGCTGTTTCCCCATTGATTGACCAATGGCGGCGATCAGTTGCTGTGTCTCAAATTGTATGTTCTGGTTGTTGACAATGGATTGAATGTGCTGGTCTGAAAGAGGCGTGGTAGTTGCGCCTTCACCAGGCGCCTCCCCGCCGCTGCCGCCAAATAGCCTACGAAAAAAATCAACCATGCAGAACTCCTTTAGTCAGACCAACAAAGCATAAACCTGATGATCGGTCGAGCCAATATAAACAATATCATCGAACACAACAGGTGAGCCGATGATGGCGGCCTTTGTCTCAAATTTCCAGCGTTGACGCCCTGTGCGATATTCAAGGCAGTATAAATTACCGTCCACAGAACCGCAATAGACCGCATCCTTGTATACGACGGGCGAGCTGGTGACTTGATGCTCAGTGCGAAAACGCCAAAGCTCTTTGCCGGTACGCGCTTCGACACAGTAGATAAAGCCGTCCGCCGCGCCAACGAAAACGTAATCGTCTGAAAGCGCGGGCGATGAGACCGAGCCTTTGCCAAGACGATAGCGCCAGATGGCCCAGCCATTGCGGGCGTCGAGGCAATAGAGGGTGCCATCCACTGACGCAAAGAAAATGGATTGCCCCACGGCAATGGGCGAGGATGTTATCGAGCGTTTGGCCTGGAATCGCCATTTCATCGTGCCGCGAAAATCCAGCGCGTAGAAGGCGCCGCTTTCCGAACCGAAGTAAATCAGTTCGTTTGCGATGAAAGGCGTCGAGCGGATCTGATCGTCGGCGTCAAACTTCCAGATACTGCGACTCGTGGTCAGGTTCACAGCATGAAGCGCCTGGTCGTCTGAACCGATGAAGACATGACCATCTGCAATGCGCGGCGATGAATGAATGCGCCCCTCGGTTGAGTAGGTCCACACAACTTTGCCCGTACGTGCGCTGACGGCATGCAGGCGCTGGTCTTCCGAACCGAAGTAAACATTGCCTTCATAATAGACTGGCCGTGAGACGATGCCCCCATCGGCTGCGTATTTCCACTGGAATTTACCGTCGGCCGCGCTGAGGGCATATAAATTGTTGTCGTAACATCCAATATACAGCTCGCCCTGATGCAGCAAAGGCGTGCTGCGCACTTCATCTTCACATTTGAATGTCCAAATCGGTTTGATGCCGCCAGCCGTAGCGATGGATGTAGCGGCGATCTTCGAAAGAGCGCCGGTCTTGCGCGCCACGTTCATCAGGGCCTCTTTCATTTCCGCGGCCCCGGAAAAACGTTCAGACGGATTGTATTGCAAGGCGGTATTGATGACCGCTTCCAGTTCCGGTGAGACGCGGGAATTGATCTTACGCAGAGGCCGCTCGGCAAAGGAGAACGGCGGCTCAAGGCGCGGATCGCGGCGCGTCAAGGCCTGGTGGAGCGTCGCGCCCAGGGAGTAGATGTCCGCTAACGGCGTGGCCTCGCCGCGATATTGTTCGGGCGGGGAATAGCCTTCGGTACCGATCATCGTTCCTTTTTGTCCAGACTGGAACGTCTTGGCGATGCCGAAATCCACCAGGATCACATCGCCGCTGCTGTTGATCATGATGTTCGACGGTTTCAAGTCACGGAAGATGATCGGGTCAGGCTTATGGTTATGCAGGAAGGAGATCACATCGCACAACTGGATGGCCCACCCAAGCACCTGTTCTTCGGGCAGGAAGCCGTTTGTGTCGCCGATGATGGCTTCCAGATCTTTGCCGTGAACGAACTCCAGTACGAGATACGAGCGATCGTCCTCGCTGAAATAATCGTAAATGCGAGGGATGGCCGGGTGGTTGAGCGTGGCCAACAGGTTGGCTTCACGCTCAAAATTCTGGACGATGGTCCGGCGTACCAACGGATCGGGTGCCATGTTGATCATTTCCTTGACGGCTACCAGCTTCGTAACGTTTGGGAAGTGCATATCACGGGCACGATACACCGATCCCATCCCGCCTACGCCGATCACTTCCTGAATGTTATAGCGTTTGACGAGCGTTGTGCCAGATTGCAGTTGACGGCGGGGGGTGGTCGAATCGTCATCCAGCGGTTGTGTAATGTTTTGAGTATCCAGATCGCCTCTTATCCATTGAATTATAGTGTGCGATGACCGGATTGGCAACGCAGCGCCAGCGTGAATCTTTTCGTTCTGATCGCCATAAAAACACAGCAACTGCCTTGACAGTCAAGACAGTTGCTGCATGAGGTGTTAACCGGCTTTTTGCCAAAACCGACTAAAACAGCGTGAGAATCTGCGTGCTTTCGAATTGCTGTAAATTTAGACTGTTCAATACACTGCTCTTTATAAGGCGTTTTTCGTCCCAAAAAATCAAGGCGGAATAGAAATCTCTTGCTAAAGGCGAAGATAAGATACTGAAAATTTTGTTTGCTTCCTGCTCAGTGTTGAAACTCAAAAAATAGACTGTATCATCAAATACCACTGGTTTACCTTCTATCTGGCGAATTAAGCGAAACTCTAATTTTTTATAAAGACCGCAAATTGCTATTTTATATGGTGCAAAAGTATAAGAACCTACACCAAATATTGAAAATCGAGGATTATCCTGGTAAATTCTGCTTTTTCTTTCATCCAAATATTTAGCATGTGATTCCAGATAATCCCAGGTTTTGGGGGCAAGTTTTTTTATTGGGCTGGTTGGCTCACCAATGGCTTTTTGCGTGACAAGAGTATAGCGGTTTGTCTTATCAATGCGATTATTGGCGACATCAGAACCCTTTAACAACGGATAAAGATAAGTAGATTCAACTTCTACAATTTCACTTAATCCATTAACATAACCTTCACCCACTTTTTGAAATTCCATTACATCCGAACAATCATGTTTGATTCCAGAACGCCACTTTGTTTTGCTGTGTCCGTAATATTTACTCAATCTTTCAAATGTATCCAAGTCTCGAACAGTAATACCGTTTCGATGGCCTACCCGCTGGCTTTGTGTGCTGTCAAGGCTTTCATAAATATCGTAATCGTAGTTATGAGATTGGGCGTCAAACTCACAGAATAATAAACAGGCTTCTACTGAAACGTCAAAATAACGTTTGGCGTCAATGCCATATATCCCCCATTGATGGTAGGAAAGCTTGCTATTACTATACAAGAAACCTATCTCAGAGTCAACTAAAATCAGCAAACGGAGTCTCGAAATCTTGTGAGACTCCGTTTGTGTTTATTTCTGAAATTACATCGAAAGAAAAACCAGGATCAACCCGATCAAGGCCGGAAACGCCTGCATATAAAGGATGGATCGTTTGGCGGTCAGGCCTCCGTAAATGCCCGCGATCAAGACGCAGACGAGGAAGAAAATCTTGACCAAGTCCATGCCGGAGAAGAGTCCCCAGAACAAACCCGCGGCAAGGAATCCGTTGTAGAGTCCCTGATTGGCGGCCAGCGTGGCGGACGACTCGGCGACCTCTTTGGTCATGTTGAAAGT
>JAKAMM010000120.1 GCA_021812905.1 Chloroflexota bacterium
GGGCAACATAATGAAATCGTGTAATTTTATGCGAGCATTCTTATACAGGAGCCAGAAATGAATAAGCGGTATCGTATGAACCCGTTATTGTTCGCAATGTGTACTGCGGGGCTTTGTACTTTGAGCACTTTAACAGCGGCCTATGGTGCCAATTCGGCGCCTGCTATCGACGTTTCTCAAGGGCATAGTTCAGGCGGCCAATCCACCAGTGTTGGCGAAGTAAGCGCTTCGGCCAACGCGTTTTCTGAATCTGCTAAGGCGCTGGCCAGTACCGACGGCAAGCTGACCAAAAAGAAAGTTTTTGAGTCCACGCAATCTCAGGCGGTTCTTGGGAAGCGTGAAATTCAGGGTGTAGGCCCTGCGGCAGGGGCGGCGCAAGCGCTCTCTCTGGCACCCGGCGTCGCTGTACGTGGATATGGTGGCATCGCCTCGACCGCGCGCTATGAAATCGCTGTGCGCGGCGTGAAGGTGGGTTGGTCATCCGTGAATGGTGACGTCGAGCGCAATGGCTTGACGGTGCTGTTTGATGGGATCCCCATGAACAACCTGATTTCGCATAATGGTGGTTGGGATTCCAACGAAATTCCTATTCTGCAGATGATCCATGGCATCAACGTAACCTATGGTCCTGGAAATCCCGCCGGTCGGTGGTTCGACAGTATCGGTGGCACCATCAACTTTGTACCGTTGCAGCCATCCGTAAAACCGAGCGCCGAGATAGGTACCACCTTTGGCAGTAACGGCACGCTCGGCTATAACTTCGATCTCAAAACGGGGATGTACGATGGCTGGTCCGCGGTCCTGGCTGGGGGCTATACGAAAAACAACACCTTCCGCACGGGTTCGTTCAGTGCCCCATCCCAGTCCTTCGCCTATTTTGGCAAGGCGGTAAAGACCTTTAAGGGCGGCACCTTTAGTCTCGGCGGTTACGTGGACAGTTCGCGCGAATTCAGGCCCAACTTTATACCAGTTACCCCCATACAGGGCATCACTACCCAGGGCTTGAATGCCAACGCACCTTTGTACAGTCAGCAGACCAGCGGGTTTTACGCATCACTTCCCGAGTCTATCTGGTTTAAGCAATTGAAAGTACAAGACTACATGCTTTACTCCAAGCTGAATCTCCAGCTCAGCAAGGAAATCACGCTGCATGAGATGGCCTGGTATCGCCATGGTTACAGACTCCATTATCGCATCACTAATTACACGCCGGGAAGCAGCGCGAATTCCGAGTACTACGATCCGACATCGGATACCTATGGGGACAAACTGTATTTCGACTGGCAGTTGCCGGTGAATCTTCTGAAGGCTGGAGGGTCGTGGATTCATCAGCAGTATACCAGCCGATATGCAGGGTATAATACGCTCCTAGGCACCAGTCCGTCGTTTCCCAGTCAATACAATAGTGACGTTCTTTATAACAACTATTTGGCGGGATTTGTTCAGGATACGATTACGCCATTATCCGGTTTAAAGATAACGCCGGGCGTCGCTGCGGTCCAGTACCAGACCCAAATGTACAATAATGGGAATCAGGTATTCACCAATCTTCCTGCAGGTGCCCAAAATCAGACGCTGATCAACAGTGCTGCGGATACCATATCCGGTCTTGAACCTTCGGTTGGAGTTCGCTTTGCCCCGGTAAAGTGGGGCTCACTATATGCCCATTATGCCCAGTCTTATCAAAATCCCACCGACAATAACTTTGGCGCCTATAACAGCCACGGAGGCAGCATAGACTTCAACAGTTTGAAGCCGGTAAAAAGCACAGATTATGAAGTCGGAGCCAAATTTTTAGTGCATAACTGGATGTTGCTGCATAACTTCACGTTCAACATCAACTACTATTATGATCACTTGGCCAATGAGACCATAGCGACCTATCTGACAAACATCGCACAGACCAAGTTTGCTTCGGCCAATGCGGTGGTGAATGGCGTGAATATCGCCATTGCCGACAACCCCTCCTGGAATTGGCACATGTTCGCCAATCTGGCACTCAATCATTCGTACTATACCTCATATACTCCGCAGGGTGGTGGTACGACGTTATATGGCGCCAATGTATCTTATAGCCCCGACCTCACTATGAGCGCTGGTATTGACTATCGGTACTACTATCATGGATTTCTGTTCTCCCCACAGTTTGTGGATCAGTACACCAGTTCACAGTATCTCTTCAACAACGTGACCGGTGCGCCGTCGCACCAGAAGCAGCCGGGATACAATGTCTCCAACCTTAGCCTTGGGATAAAAACGACCCGATTGAATCAATACATCCCCACTCTGAAAGACGTGAAGCTCTCCGTGGGAATATATAATCTCTTTGATGCCCAGTATAATCCTATTGAGTACATCACCAGTGGTGGGTACTTCGGTGGTAACAGTGCCGGCGCCATTCTGGCTGATCCGGGAGCTCCACGGCAGTATTTTGTGACGGTAGCGGCCAAATTCTAAGCCGGTTTTCTGCGCTGCGTCTTGTGACGCAGCGCACTTTGTCAAGTTATGCCGTCATGATTTGACAAAGGGTAGTTATCGAGCCTCTGGCAAGTAAAATGCCCTTAGTCTTTGCATCATAATGAGGAAATAAAATAATGGTCCGGCCGATTCATTTAACTATGCTATGCGCAATTTCCGCTCTGGCTCTGAGCCGAATGGCTTTGGCCGGTTCTTTTCTGGATAGTCCAGCAGAATACCCGTCCGAATTGGCGGCGATGAACGGCGTGAAGGCGACACCTCCCAAAGCCATACTACCCACCGGGAGAGCGGTTGCCCCGGTAGGCCGCTTGAATGGGACCCCAAATCTGCCCACGATGCTCGCCATACGCGGTAACCAGGTCGCGGTGCTTGCCAACGGCGCCACGCCCTTCCAGACCCTCACCTTTTATGACGCACAAACCCTCAAACGCATAGATCGTCTGGCGGCGTTCTCCAAGATCGTTCCTACTAAGCCCGTTGCCCTGGCCACCCGCGGCGGAAGCGGGATTGCGCTGAATCCTCTTCATACGGGCGCCACTGGTACGGTTTATGTGCCCAAGGAAGACGCCGTGCAGAAAATTGCTCAGGCCAAGGCCACTCTTGCGGCGGAAAGTAATCCGATAGCCATTCCCACCACGTTGCTTTCTCACAGCGATTTTTTCCAGGGCCTGACGGCGGGACCTGACGGTGTTTTCTACGCCACGGGCGGCGATTCCGATAAGGTCATCGCCCTGCGCAGCAAAGACGGCAAGGCGCGCGTCATCCGTCAGTACCTCCTGCAATGGCAATCTTTCCCCAGGAATCAGTATCCCTACCAATACCAGGGCGACCAGCAAAAGAAGTATCTGTTTTATCCCGACTCCGTAGTGATTGGCCCCGACAACCATCACCTCTATGTCACCGGTATGCTGGCCAATAGCCTGGTTCGCATCGATATCGCCAGCGGCAAAACGGATTATGTGAACGCGGGTCCCTATCCTTTTGCCGTCGCCCTCGCCGATCAGGGGCGGCGACTGGTGGTGAGCGACTGGGGCAGCAACGGCGTGACCGTTCTGGATCGTCAAACCTTCCGGGTGCTCGGTCATGTCGCCACTGGCCATGCTGTGGGACCTTCTACCGTCGCCGCTGGCGTACATCCCAGCGCGATGGTGGCAGTGCCCGGCGGCCCCGACGTCTTTGTCGCCGACGCCAACATCGACAAGGTGGTCGAAATCAGCACGCAGACGCTGCAGTCGGTGCGCATTATCAACGATAATCCCTACCGCAACGCGCCGCCCGGCAGTTATCCGGACGGGCTTGCCGTCGCCGACGGCAAGCTCTTCGTCGCCAATGCCGGGAACAATGATGTAGCCGTCTACGACGTTCATACCGGCCAACGCTTGGGACTGATCCCCACCGCGTGGTATCCCACAGCACTGGCCGTAAACGATGGCGCCCTCTATGTGACCTGCGCCAAGGGTCTGGGCTCAGGCCCCAATCTCCAATGGCAGTATATTGGCAATATGATGCACGGGGTCCTGCAGAAGGTGGAACTGTCCGAACTCCCCACGCATCTCGCTCAGTGGACCCAGGACTCCCTCCGCAACGATGGATTCGCCCTGTCTCAGCGCACAGCGCAGCACACGCAGGATGTCCAAACCACCGCCTTTCTTAAAAAACATATCCGCTATGTGGTCTTCATCCTGCGGGAGAACAAGACCTTCGATGAGGATCTCGGAGATTACCCAGCGGCCGGGAAGTGGGCGGACCCCCATTTTGATCTCTATAACCAGAAAGAACTGCCCAATCTATACAAGCTCGCCCATCACTATGCGCTTTTCGTCAACTTCATGGCCGATGGCGAAGTCACTGCGCAAGGGCATCAATGGGTGGACGGTGCCTCCGACTCTGATGTTGTCCAGCGCCTGTGGCCTGAGTATTACTCCAATCGAGGCCTGCTCTGGAACGCCGGACCCGGCGGATCGGCTTCCTTAAAACCCGAAGCGCCCGGCGCCCACAATCCCTATCACTATTACGAGAAACTGGGGGACTTCACCAATCCGTGGATCAGTTATCCGGAACGTCTGTATCTCTTTAACGATCTCCTGCAAAGCCATGTGTCATTCGAGGACTTCGGCGAAGATATCACCCGCGCCCGGGATGGGGTGATCCGCTCAGCGCTCAGGGTCCATGTGGCCAGGAGCTATCCTTCCTGGGACCGGATGATCCTCGACACCGACCGGGTGAAGCTGGCTATCGGCTGGCTCCAAAAGCATCCGGCGGCGAAATTCCCGCACTTTGTGTATATCTGGCTGCCCGACGACCATACCGCTGGTCTGGCGCCTTGTTACTACACCCCCGATTACTTCGTCGCCAACAGCGATTATGCGACGGCGAAATTCATCCACTATCTGTCCACCACCCCGGAATGGAAGCACATGGTCGTGTTCCTGACCGAAGACGATGCCCAGTCCGGTGCCGATCACATCAATGCGCATCGGACGCTGGCACTGGCCATGGGTCCCTGGATCAAAAAAGGCGTTTTGGCCACCCATCTTTACTCCCAGGTCAATATCGTCAAGACCATTGAGGCGACCCTGGGGCTGCCGCCCATGTCCCAGTGGGACGAAAACGCGGCGGTCCTCTCGGGGATATGGACCAGGCATCCCCACTTCGCCCCAACGCCGAAGGTCATACCTATTCAGGTCCCCGTCACCTTCAATCCCGGCAAATGCACGGATCGCACGCTCCTGCGCCGGGAAGCAGGTGCCACGGGTCATATCCTCACCCCCGCCTGGCTGAAAGCGCATATCGGCCTCCATGGGCAGCATCTGGCATCCATCGGTCAGCAGCATGCCTTCACGCCGACCTCACTGCTCAAGGTTGGCGGTCCGGAGCAGTTGAAGCAGGAGTGGATCGCGAGCAAGGGCGTGAAGAGCTATGACCGCTTCATGGCATACCTGCGTCACTACGCCCAGGTCCATGGGGTGACCATCGCCAGTTATGAAGCCAATGAGGGAAAGCTCCATTGAGTCCGCGCAAATTCACCATGACCGATCTACCCGATCAAGGACATCTGCACAACGAGGACATTGAACACCCATGAATACATCCACGCTACCTTCCCCAATGCAGCCCGTGCGATTCAAAAAGGATCATTTTGGGCGAGCACTGATTGTCGGCGCGGTGCTGGAGGCGCTGATGATTGGCGGATTGATTTATTCCAATTTGTCCCAGCCGGTGACGGTCAAGCCAAAACCCAGGATCATCGCGATCCACATGATCCAGCCGGCACCGCCGAAACCCAAGCCGGCTCCGCCGCCGCCAAAGCCCGTGGTGCAACCAAAGCCGATTCCGAAACCCGTGCCCAAACCAACGCCACGACCGATTCCGCATCCGGTGCAGCATCATCCGTTGCCGCCCAAGCCGTTGCTCGCCA
>JAKAMM010000121.1 GCA_021812905.1 Chloroflexota bacterium
GCCGCGAAGAACTGACCGGCCCGTATTACAACACCAGCCGCGACGGCTTCAAGAATGCAATGGATATTTCTGTGTTTTCGTTCGTTGCGCTGGCGAAAGCCTATCTGCCGATTTTGAACCCGGGCGCGTCGCTGATGTGCATGACCTATTACGGCTCGGTCAAGGTCGCGCCGCATTACAACGTGATGGGCGTGGCCAAAGCGGCGCTCGAAGCGTCGACGCGTTACCTGGCCTATGATCTCGGCCCGCAGAAGATCCGCGTGAACGCCATCTCGGCCGGACCGATCCGCACGCTGGCCGCGGCGGGTGTGGGCGGATTCCGGGACATGTACAAACATTTCGCGGACATCTCGCCGATGCGCGAGAACATCACGATCGAAGACGTGGGCAACGCGGCGGTATTTTTGGCCTCCCCTCTTTCGGCGCGCATCACCGGCGAAGTCCTGTACGTCGACTCTGGCTTCAACACCGTGGGCGTGCAGATGGGCCCTGAAAAAGGAAATGAAGGATAAAACTTTTTGGCAGACAGATTGCCAGACAATGTGGATTGGGCTGCCGGCTTTGGCGGAAGAGTCGACGGCGGAGTCAATTCTGGAAAAATCGCAGAGTATAATACTCGTATGAGTTCACGATCACAGAAGATCGAGCAGGTGTGCAGGAAATATCACGTCAAAGCGTTATACGTCTTCGGCAGTCGCGGCGCGGGTATGCTTCAGGCCCTCGAAGATGACGCTTATCGAATTCCGCCTTCAGAAAGCGACCTGGACGTTGGGGTTTTGTCCCCTTCCCCATTTTCGATTGAAAAAAAAGTAAACCTGACATTCGACCTGGAGGAACTTTTCAACGCCTCAGGCGTGGACTTGTTTATGTTGCAGGAGGTGGATGCCTTTCTCGCCTCGAACATCATTCGCGGCGAGCGTATCTACGCGGAAGATTCCTATCTTGCAGATGAATACGACCTGTTTGTTCTTCGCCGCGCTGGCGATTTGGCCGAATTGGAACGCCAGCGCATGGCGATGATCTTACAGGAGGCATGATATGATGCCGGGAAAAATCTCCAAACGGGTTGTGAGTGATCGTCTCGCCTGAGTGGACCGCATGTTGAATGAAATCCGGGCTTTGCCTCTGCAAGCCAAACCTGAATTTATGCAGGATACAAGAAATATTTGGGCGGCGGAATCCTGTCTGCGCCGTGCCCTGGAGGCCCTCTTTGACCTGGGAAGACATATCCTTGCAAAAGGATTCGGCGAGGCCGTAACCGAGTACAAAGAAATCGCCGTGACTTTGAACAGGCGCAAGATCATCTCGGCCAGCGATCTTGGATCGATGCAGAAAATGGCGGGCTACCGCAACCGCCTGGTCCATTTTTATCACGATGTCAGTGCGGACGAAATGTTTGAAATCTGTACGTCTCACCTGGGGGATGTCGAGCAAATCGTGAACGTCTTACGTGCATGGCTTGCAAATCACCCGGATGCGTTGGACGACACGCTGTAATAGAGATTTGATCGGCGTGACCAAGTCCGCCTGCGCGGCGCTGGAGTCGCTTCGAGAAAAGTGCGCAATTGACATCTAATCTCCTCGGAAGTATGATGTTCGCAAGAGGTAATCATGGTTGAACTTGCTTCTGGAATTACCGTTGACCCTGCCATTCGCTTTGGCAAGCCCGTGATCCGTGGCACGCGCGTCCCTGTGGATACAGTCGTGGCGCGTGTCGCGTCTGGAATGGCAGTCAAAGATGTCGCGAATGAATACGGCATCACGGAAAACGATGTCTATAATGCTCTGCGTTATGCCGCGTTGCGCCTCGCCGAGGAACAGATATGGGCAACGCAGTAGAAATGCGTTTCATAACCGATGAAGATGTCCCCCGTTCTACAGCCCGCGTTCTCCGTGACGCGGGTTTTGATGCTGTGGACGTGCAGGATGTTGGGAAAAATCTATCAAGACACCTTGCCATAGTTGAAGTTGGCAAAGTTCGCTTGCGCGCATGATCGGCGTGACGAAAGCCGCCTGCGCGGCGCTGGGGTCGCTTCGCAATAAAAAGCCAATTGAAATAATGGAGGTGTCTATGAAACGGTGGCTCACCTTGTTTTTATTCGCCACCCTGCTTGCTACTTGCAGCACACCCGCAGCTGTGACGGATACTCCTTTACCACCCACGGTAACTCTGCAGCCAGCAGAAACCCAAACCCCCACGCCCGAAGCCACGGCCACGCCCACCGAAACCCCCACGCCGGAAGTAAAACAATTCCCAATTTGCGCACCTGAAAATTTACGTGACTGCGAAATAACGAAAGAGGAATTGACCAGCTCATATTTCTATTGGTTGCAGGATGAGGCAAAGAAGTTGTCGTGCGGACCAAACATGAGAACTGATGTAAAGATGGAGAATTTTTTCGGCATTATTATGCCTGATCACACTACTTCACCGCACTTTAGCGTCAAAGGAAGCGAGTTTTTTATTCGTGATTATACGGCGGCGTATTTAAAATATACTTTGTCTGATGGGACAGTGGTAGATTACGCCATCATGCCGCTCTTTATGTGTGATTTGAAAGACAGAACAAAGGTCTATCCGATTATTACGGTTTATTCTGCTTATTATCCTCCTTGGAAACAAAATAAGGCGAACGCTATTTTTATTGCAGATGGTATTTGGAGATGGCGTAATGACATGAGAATTACGGCTATTTTACCGAGTGATGAATTTGTACACGGGCAGCGTGCTGGGATGAAGGACCCTTTGGTCACTGAAATACAGAGTAAATTTCCCGATATGCCGCAGAGGTTTGAGAGTTTTGTAAAAGGTGACTGGAGCGCGTTGAGTCAGCCAGGGATTGTGGTGTTGAATGATATTGTTACATTCGATGTGCCTTGGTATAAGTAGTGCTGGACTTTGGGAGAGCAGTTTGATTAAATGGATACATGAAGAGATGGGTGTGGGTTCTTCTGGGGGTTGGTTTGTTGTTAATGGTTTTGTCTGGGGTGTGTTTGTACCAATATGGGGGATTAAAATCATTCTTGCAGGCGGTGGTGGCAATCGAGCAATTGCCGGTAGAGAGCAGGCAGCAGTCAAGAGATAATTTTTATAGCGGGGAACAGAAGAATATATATAGTGGCACACTCGCAGGAGTGACGAAAATAGGAACTCCAAGGATATGGGTATGGGGAGATAGGGGACTAAAAGCTTTTAAAACAGATCAATATACTGTGTACTCGTTTTTTAGCGTGTGCAATCAGAAATATTTGCAGATTTTAGCTCAAGTAGGTATCCATTTCGGTGTAAATCAAACAATCGTTACCGATCTTGATCTCTGGACCCAAAAAGCAAAGCAGGGAGATTTTGTAATAGTAATGATTGCTGGTTCTGAGAATGGCGGAGACTTGGGATATGCTAGAGAAGTAAAGGCTAATGACTGGTGGGCGTTTATGCCGACAGACATAAAGAAACAATGCGGAAAGTAATCGCAATTATTATAGTTGTAGTTTCTTTTTACCTGATAGCGGGATTTGGCAGTAGCGTGCGTGCTGTGACAAATTGTAATCATTGGGATTGTTTTGGAAATTACTGTGATCCGTCCGGTTGTTATCAGAATTGCGGCTGCAATGATGGTTCCCAGGTGGTAGGAAGTTGTGGCCCTGGATACTATGTATGTAATAACTCTGGCGGCTGTTGCCCGATTGGGAGTAGTGGAGGGAGCGGGGGCTGGGTAAATCCCACTGTCACGGATGGGTGCTCGCCGTATGGTTTAATTCTGAAATGCGGAACCCCTGACCCTGCTCAATTTGCATGTAAGTCTCAAGGCGGGTGCTGGGGAGATTGGCCGGGCCCGGTGGGGCAGCCAACAGGAGCTTCATGTAACGATGATCATCCCAACAAACCTCAACACACTGAATGCCAGACAAACTGCTGGTGCGAATCTCCCTGCGACGCAAACGCCTGGCAAGCCTGTTCCACTTCCTGCGGATGGGGCGTGCAGTATAACGCCTGCGGAACCGCCCGGAGCTGTCAGGTCAATGATCCGAATGTTTGGGGAGGGTGGGGCGTTTGTAGTACCTCCTGCGGCGGGGGGGTGCAATACCGTTACAACGCCTGCGGGTGGTCCCAGTCCAGGGCCTGCAACACCCAACCCTGCACCTGGTGGCAGGTAAAGGATGCCGATGTTAACACAAACGGCAGTTTGACGAGCTCGGTTCCTGCAAGTAATTACTTCGGCCTGGTCGGAGCCGGGGGATACCCGGGGATTCCTGCCTACGGCGGGGGAACAAATTTAACTCCTTCAAATGTTTCAGTAACCGCTCAAATGGCAAATACCACTGCTATCGGCGCTAAAGTTTACAATTATAGTTATTTTGCAGGATTGATTCCGGCAACTACGGTAATTAATACTGTACCCACTAATACTTTTGACCAATCGGCAGTCAACTCGGGGACTATCGATCCTGAAACGGGATATTATTGGTATAAATATGACGGCTCGCTTCATTCCAACCTGGCATTAACAACCTCTGTGTTAAACATGGGATCAAGAAAAGTAATATTGATGGTAGACAATGCAGACATGGATATAGCAGGAAATATTAATTTGACAAAGGGACAGGGGTTTTTAATGGCGATTGTCAAAGGAAACATAGTTGTTGCCCCCGGGGTTGGGGGAGGCAACATGCAAACGGACCTTGGAGGAGCCGCCCGTTCTTGGCAGCAAAATCTCCTATTGTTTCAAGATTGCCCGCATCACAAACTTATTGACTCCACCAAACCGATACTTGTATTCCTCGTCCCCGCGCATGAAATCGAATTCGTAGCGGCCATGCTCGCAGGCCCACTGGATCTGGTGTCCGAGTAAAACCCAGCCGGGGGAAAGTTCCATAAAGTCGCGGTTGACGCCGGAGTTGTAGCCCCATAATTTATTTTTGTAATCGAAGTTGACCGCCGCGGCGGCCTTGATTCCATCCACTTCCAAAAAGGCCAGCCATAAATAACCGTTTTCAAACGCAGCGCGTACGGTGGATTTGATCTGTGCGCGCATGTCAGCCCTCAAGAACAGCGCCTTATGCGGGTCTTGTGTCATCAAGTGGAAGAAACCATCCATCTCAGCGTCCAGGCTGGAGGCATCTTCGACGATATAAAAGCGCACATCCCTTTCATCTTCGGCGGCGCGGCGCAGTTTGCGTTTGATCTCGTGGCGTTGTTTCTTTTCGATGCTTGCCAGATACGCCTCGAAATCGCCGGTCAATGCAATGCGCGGCGTGGGACGATAGATTTCCTGGCGATACGTCCAACCGCGTCGTTCAGATTCAACTTTGAGGGCCGCCAGCGTGGGAGAAGAATCGGGCAGGTTGTACCAATCAAACGGCAGCCCGCTCAAAGGCGCCATCCCGAGCGGGTCGAGGGATCCGCTTGAGGCGAGGAAGTCGATCAGGCCTGCGAGAAAACGCGGCAAATCTTCGGCGCGGACGATCAGATCCAGATAGTCTGAAATCTCAATGCTTCCAACGAATAGCAGCGCGGGGCGTCCATCGTAATCCGCCTTGAAAAGCGGCGCGATGCCGATCAGTCTTCCGTCTTCAGAAGCGGAGACCAGAACCAGTTCGGCTTGTTTCCATTCGCCGCCGCCCAGCGTGCCCCACCATTGACTTAAATATTCGTGCCGCAAAAAGGGCGTATCGGTGATGCCCGCTTCGACCAGAGTGTTCCATTCGTGCGCATTGATTGTAGAGAAATCTTTTTGTAAGGTGAATTCCATGTTTATCCTATGGTTTTCTCAAGGTCGCTTGACAAATCTATGATATGTCATTGCGAGGCGGTTTTTGCCGAAGCAATCC
>JAKAMM010000122.1 GCA_021812905.1 Chloroflexota bacterium
CTACAAGGGCGAACCGCTTGATATGGAATTGCCCACTACGGTGGATCTGAAAGTCGTTGAAGCTGAGATGGCTATTCGCGGCGATACGGCCACCGGCGTGACCAAGAAGATCATCACCGAATCGGGCCTCGAAGTGCAATGTCCGCAGTTTGTGAACGTAGGCGATAATATTCGTGTGGACACGCGCACGGGCGCTTACGTTACGCGCGTCTAGCGTTTGCACTGTCTTTTAACCCGGGACGAAATGCCGACGCGTATAAACCCGGCTTTCCGTCTTCCTTTATCCACCCATTCTATGAGAACCCCTGCCGGCAAGGAATGTAAATATTTTTACGGCAATTATTTCCGCGGTCGCAATGTGGAAGAATGCCGCTTGCTCAAGGCCTCTGGTCAGGAATGGACGGCGAGTCTTTGCCAGACCTGCCCGGCGCCTGCAATCTCGCAAGCCAATGCCTGTGAGTTCCTGCAATTGCACGCCACAGTCACGCGCCCATTGGATGCTTTGTTCCAGCGTCGCGTACAGGTCAGCGCTTATTGCGAGAAGAGCAACCGATCCGTCGCCGAACCGCAGATCGGATGCGGGGAATGTCATCCGCTGCCGCCAATATTTGAAGTAAAAAAATAATTGCTGGAGCCGCCTGCGCAGGCGACTTCGTTAAAATAATATGCCTCTCACATTGCTGCTCGATCTCGACGACACATTGCTCGCTACCAACATGAACGCCTTCGTGCCCGCCTATTTTGGAGCGTTGGCGAAGCATCTCAAAGAGCGCGTTTCATCAGAAGTTATGTTACCTGCGTTGATGTCTGGCACCCAGTTGATGCTTGCCAGCGAAGATCCGGCGCGCACTTTGCAGGAAATTTTCGAAGCTGATTTTTATCCAAAGCTCGGCATCCCCAAAGAACAACTCAATGATCTCATCGAACAATTTTATGATGAAGTCTTTCCGACCATCGGCCATGTGACCAAAAAACGCGCCGGCGCGGCTGAGTTGGTGGATTGGGCATTCGCTCAAGGGTATCGCATTGCCATCGCCACTGATCCGCTTTTCCCGCGCAAGGCCACTTATCAGCGCATTCGCTGGGCGGGACTTGAGCCAGAGCGCTTCGATCTTATTTCATCGTTCGAGACTTTCCATTTCAGCAAATCTCACCCCGCTTATTTTGCGGAAGTGCTTGGGCGGCTCGGTTGGCTGGATGGCCCAGTGCTGATGGTGGGCAACGATATCGAACGCGACCTGCTTCCGGCGCAAAGGCTGGGCCTGCCGACATTTCACATTGACGGCGCGCCCGCTTCCGGGTGCGGACCCTTCGAGGCGGCTCAGGGCCAGCCCGCAGCGGCGCGGCGCGGCAATTTGGTTGATCTGCGTCTGTGGCTTGAATCTGCCGACCCCGCCTCCCTTGAACCGTCCTTCAAAACAAGGGATGCCATCCTCGCCATCATGTCCTCCACGCCGGGCGTGATGCAAAGTTTGACATCCGACTTGCAAATGGATTCATTGTTGCGTGAGCCGACACCCGATGATTGGGCAGTGATCGAAATCTTATGCCATTTACGCGACACGGAACGCGAAGTGCATCAAATGCAGATCAAGACTTTGGTCGAAGAAAGTCAGCCTTTTATTCCACGACCCAACGCAGCAGTGTGGGCCAAGCAACGCCATTATTTGAATGAAGATGGTCCTTCAGCGTTGAAGGAATTTACAGCATCCCGTGTTTCGAACTTAAGCCAATTAAAAGATTTAAGCGCTGATGTGTGGACTCGCAAGGCGCGTCATGCAATTTTTGGCCCGACGAATTTCCGCGAAGTGATCGGTTTCATGGCCGAGCATGACCGCATGCATATTCACCAGGCCTGGGATACGCTTGGAACGCTCTCATAGAAATGGCGCATCGGTTCACTTTAAGTTGTGTTATAACTGCCAGACTTGCGTAGGACAAGACATTATCTTGTCCTATTTTTTTAGGAGAATTGTTTATGAGAAGACGAGTTGTACTGACAGGCCTGGGATGCATCAGCCCGCTGGGATTAAATGTTGCTGAAACCTGGGCGGCTCTGCTGGCAGGAAAATCCGGGGCGGGCCCGATCACGAGCTTCGATGCCAGCAAACATAAAACGCGCTTCGCGGCGGAAGTCAAAGGCTTTGACCCGGCGGCTTTGTTCGGTGCGCGTGAGGCGCGTAAGATGGATCGCTTTGCCCAGTTCGCGATAGCCGCGGCGCAGGAAGCGCTGGATCAATCCGGTTTGCAGATCAATGAGTCCAACCGTGATCGTGTCGGCGTTGTGATCGGCACGGGCATTGGCGGTATCACAACCATGATCGAAAATTATGAGTTGCTCAAGGAACGCGGCCCGGATCGTGTCAGCCCGTTCCTGATCCCCATGATGATCTCAGATAGCGCGGCCGGGGTGCTTGCCATTCGCACCGGCGCACGCGGACCCAATCTTGCGCTGGCGACAGCCTGCGCCACCGGTTCCAACGCGGTCGGCGAGGCGGCAGAGATGATCTGGCGCGGCGCGGCGGATGCCATGCTTGTCGGCGCATCCGAGTCGGCAATCGTTCCATTGGCGATGGCGGGCATGAATGTGATGACGGCTTTGTCGACCCGCAATGACTCGCCCGAAACAGCTTCGCGTCCGTTCGATAAGAACCGCGACGGTTTCCTGATGGGCGAGGGTGCTGGCATGGTGATTTTGGAATCGATCGAATCCGCGCAGGCGCGCGGCGCGAAAATCCTATGTGAATTCTTAGGCTATGGTGTCTCTGATGACGCGTATCACATCTCGGCGCCCGCCGAGAACGGCGCAGGCGCGGCCATTTCCATGCAGCTGGCGCTTGAACAGGCCGGTTTGAAGCCTGAGGATATTGATTACATCAATGCACACGGCACATCCACGCAATTGAATGACAAAAGCGAGACAGCCGCCATCAAGACGGTCTTTGGCGAGTATGCTTATAAAGTTCCGATCTCATCCACCAAATCCATGACCGGACATCTGCTCGGAGCCTCCGGCGCAGTGGAGACCGCCATCTGTGCCAAAATCCTGGCGGAGAACATACTGCCGCCGACGATCAATTACGAGACTCCTGACCCGGTCTGCGACCTGGATTACGTTCCCAATACGCCGCGTGCGGCCAGGCCTCGGCATGTGATGTCCAATTCGTTTGGGTTCGGCGGACACAATGCGACCATCATCTTGAGTCGCTTCGAGGGTTAGCTTTTAGCGCGGACTTTGTCCCCTCTTCGCGCCGAAATACTGGAGGCTTATGCCTTACGCACATATTACCGGATGGGGCATGTCAGTCCCTGAGACGATTCTGACAAACGACGATCTTGCCAGGATCATTGACACCAATGACGAGTGGATCCGCGACCATACCGGCATTCGCGAGCGCCACATTGCGCGCGAGAATCAGTTTCCGTCCACGCTGGCGGTCGAGGCTTCGATCAAAGCTTTACGGGTTGCCAACCTCAAACCGACCGATATTGACCTCATCATCTGCTCTACATCCTCGCCGGAATACATCTTTCCGGCAACTGCCTGCTTGATCCAGGATGAACTTGGCGCGACCAAAGCGGGCGCATTCGATCTGCTGGCGGCTTGCACCGGTTTCATTTATGCAACCAACATGGCGGCGCAATCCATCCGCAGCGGCTCGATCAAGAACGCGCTGGTTATCGGGACAGAGACTCTTTCGCGCTTTGTGGATTGGAAAGACCGCAATACCTGCATTCTTTTCGGCGATGGCGCGGGCGCGTTTGTCTTGCAGGCCAGCGATCAGCCCGGCGGAGTTTTGTCCGCCGTGATGCACTCGGATGGTTCCGGCGGAGATGCGCTGTCTTTGCCCGGCGGTGGAAGCCATATCCCCGCCAGCGAATCGTCCGTCCATGATGGCAAACATTACATCCACATGGATGGCAAGAAAGTATTCCGTTTTGCTACGCGCGCCATGGGCCAGGCCGCAAAGGAAGCGCTCGATCTGGCTGGGCTGACCACGGACGATGTGCAGTGGATCATTCCGCATCAGGCAAATTATCGCATTATTGAAACCGCCGCGAAATATCTCAAGATGCCTTTGGATAAATTTGTAATCAACGTGGATCGTTACGGCAACACTTCCACTGCATCCATTCCGATCGCGACGGTCGAGGCCATCGAAAAAGGGATGCTCAAGAATGGCGACAAGATCGTGTTGGTCGGCTTCGGCGCCGGGCTGACCTGGGGCGCGTTGACCGCACAATGGACCGGGCCATTACCGGCCGAACGCCAGGTTCATCCCGAAAGCTATCGCGCCTGGGCACGTGTGCGTTCCTTCCTGCGGCGTGTCATGCGCTTGATCGAAAGTCTGATCTGGGGCCGGGATGAGTAACACACGGGATCAGCGTGGCAGTCCCCATATCTGGCACCGCGGCGCAGGTCGGATTGCCGATCCGACTTGTGTTTAGCGGAGCTTCACGCCAATTTCCAACTCGGACAAGCCAAAACCTGCCAGATTGATTGGCGAAGCCGTGTCGAAACCAAATAGGATTTAAACACAAAGGACACTAGGTCCACAAAGTTATACAAAAAAGCCTAAAGGGTTTTTTCCCTTTGTGACCTTCGTATCCTTTGCCTGCACTGAGCCGCAGGCACACGTGTGGTAAGAATCCTTGCTTTATGTGCAAGAATTTCATTGATAAGATAATAAGATACCAAAGCCTGATTAACTTGAGCCGGTATAGTATAATTCGGCTGGTTGTGAGAGAGTATCTCAAAAGGAGTTAGTATGCCATTCGATCTTGGTGTTCCTGAACTGCTTATCATTCTGGTGATCGTCATCCTGTTGTTTGGCCCTGGCCGCATCGGCAAATTAGCCGGTGAAATTGGCAAAGGCATTAAGAACTTCAGGGATGGTCTTGGCGGCAAAAATGAAGCAGGCTCGGACAAAGAGCCGCCGCAAGAACCCGATAAAAAATAATCAAAAAGCTTATGGCAGAGAGCTTTTTGATTCACAATTTACGAAAACTGGCGGTCAATGGACCACCAGTTTTCTTATCGCTTGTCGTCTCCTGCCTATTCTTGCCCAATTTTGCTCCCCTTTTTAGACAACCCCTATTTTGTCAAAGAATGAAATTACATTCCTTTGTCGCTATCCTTCGCGCTGTAGCCGGGGCCCCCCTTGAAGAAATCATAATTGGGCTTGATGTCCGGAGTCAGGTCAACCGTTTCGCCCGCCGCAAGTTGTTTGGCAGTATCCAGGACAATTTTGTTGCCATGATGGTTGGTGCCTTCGAAGTGACCAGTGAGGTCCTTTCTGCTGATATACTCACCGCCTTTGGCCGTGTAAGCCGCAGGAACTTCATCTTCAGGGAAGATGGCCGCGTAGGGGCATTCAGGGACGCAAGCGCCACAGTCAATGCAAGTATCGGGATCGATATAAATCCATGGCCATTCGGCAACGGGTTGGCCGGGAATCATGCACTCGACCGGGCAAACATCGATGCAACCGCGATCGCGAACACACAGACTGGTAATAATGTGAGTCATAGAGAAATCTCCTTATGTGGAATCAAAAAACCAGATATATCCCCATTATATCTGGCTTCTTCTTATCTGCAAAGTTAAATTGTATCTTTTCAATAAAGCGGGGTGTGGGGTGTTTTGGGCGGGCTTCGCCCGCCCAAAACACCCCACACCTCCATTCTTTTTGAGAAGATACGTTAACTTTTACTTGGCCGAGAAACGGGCCGCCACAGCGTCCCAATTCACAACATTCCACCAAGCTGTAGCATATTCAGCGCGGCGATTCTGATACTTAAGATAA
>JAKAMM010000123.1 GCA_021812905.1 Chloroflexota bacterium
ACAGCTGCCATAAATCCCTGTACAGCTTCCGCCAGTACCAGCCGGTCCACTACCACCGCCTCCTGTATTTATTGCATACCATGTGTTGTTATTTCCTAAATAAAAACCGGCAAAAATAGAACCACCGTAGGTAGTTGCATTCGACCCGGCATAACCGGAACCTTTTGCTGGACATTGTGGATTACAAAACGTGTCCAGAATATAACGGGTTGAACAACCGTTTGGACAAAGTGAGTAAACGGTGTCGCCGGTATAAGGCATCGAGGCCGAGTACTGTCCCAAAACCGTTGACTTGCTAAAAAGAAAGAAAAATGTTAAGGCTAAAAAAATTTTAAAAGCATTTTTAATCAAAAACCGCCGGTTCATACATTTCAGTATGCACAATGATTTTTTAAAAATCAACGGGATGTTAGCGTGATACAGGGATTACAATTCCACCCCAAATTTCTAGCGAGACTACGTCTCAGACTGACGAGAAAAAGGAAAGGGTCCAGGTTGTGGGAACAAGGTAGAGGCGGTATAACCGTCTCATGGCACCGCCGAGCGGTGAGATGGCCCAAAGTGGCACCCCAACAACCAGGACCCGAGATGAGTATAACGCAAACTTCACTGGCTAAACTTCTGCGAGAACATGTGACGCTGGAAGTGGAAAGTATCGACCGCATGTATCTGAATGTTTACATTCCCAAGTTACAGCGTGAATCCGGAGCGAGTTGGTTCCTGAAACAGCAACGGCAATACCCGGTGGCCTCTTCGGCAGCCATGGCGCCCATCAGTCGGGCGTTTGTGGCTGCGATTGAGAGCTATGCCCAAGCGCACCAGATCCCTATGCTGACTTTTGAAAAGGGCCAGCGCAAAGACGATGTGGTAGCGCCCTATCTCAGACAAGCGGCGGGTCGGGAAGGGATTGTGCTGATCGGCAAAGCCCAAGAAAAGACAACTACCTTTCGTACGACCAAAGGACATGGACCACGCAGTGCAGATCGCTATCCGCGCTTGCTGCGTACCACGGCTCTGGTCAACCAGTACTACTTCTATGGCATCGACGTTGACTTCGGACCATTCTTCTTCAAGTTCAGTTCATACTTTCCATACACCGCCAAGTTCTGTCTGAATGGACATGAGTATCTCAAGCATCAACTGGCTCAAGCCGGAATTGCCCATGAAGCTCTGGACAATGGGATTCTCTCCTGTGCCGATCCCCTCCAGATGCAAGCGTTGGCGGATGGTTTGTCAGCAGAGAAAATCGAAGCGCTGATTCGCAAGTGGCAGCGGTGCTTGCCGCAAGCCTTCACGGCGGCTGAACGGGAGGCTGGGTATGACTATGAGATCTCCATCCTGCAAGCCGAGTTCGCCCTGACCCAGGTTTTGGATCGTCCGCAAACCGGACGGTTATTCTTTGAAGCCGCCCTCCGCGAGAACCTGGACTTGGGTCGACCGGAGCACGTCCAACTGATTTTCGAGCGCCGCATTACCCGAGCCACGCCAAGCCGTTTTCGCACGCGCATTATCACAGAAGGAGTCACCCCGGCTTTACATGTGGACTATAAGCATTCTCGCATCAAACAATATCACAAAGAAGGTCGAGCGTTACGCACCGAAACCACCATCAACAATACGCGTGATTTTTACATCGGCAAACGGCTGAAAAATCTGCCCGCTTTGCGGCAAATCGGCTTTCAAGCCAATCGACGTCTCTTGCACGTCCAACAAATCAGCCACAATTGCCTCTTGGGAGAAGACGCCTTTCAGCAAGTGAACCAACCTCAGATTGTTTCGGGTCAGCGCGTGGCGGCTTTGCGTTTCACGGATCCACGCATCCAGGCTTTGTTCAGCGCGCTCGTCGCTTTTCGGTTTCTGCCTCAAGGGTTCGCCAATCACGAATTGCGGGTGCTGCTCGCACCCCTCCTGGGTCTTGCCCCAGATCAATTCACCCAAGGACAGATGACCTATCACTTGCGCCGTTTGCGCTTGCATGGCTTGATCCAACGCATTCCACAGACCCATCGTTACCAGGTGACCGAGTTCGGCTGGCGGGTCGCTTTCTTCTTTACCCGCACCTATGCCAGGCTCATTCGGCCTGGTCTGGCGCAGATTGTCCCTCAAGCGCCTCCTACGAATAACCGTCTCCGCCTACGGTTTGATCAACTCGATCTAGCCATGAACGATTGGATGGCGCAGGCCAACTTGACTTTATGAAACTTGACTCATTTACATCAACTTTAAAGCCTTAAGCTTACTAGGCACAAAATTACAACGATCAGCAGGATTTCTTGGCATGGTTTGTGTTCTCAACTGTACAAAGACGTTGTCTGCCATTGCTAAAAAAAGCATAACTTTCTGCTTGGACTCTGTCACAAAACTCTGGGTGTTGAAAGGAAGACGGGCTTCTTGTAAGTAAGATGGTTGTGATCGAAGACACCCAAAAAAAGAGCTCGTCATGGCGATTGTGATTCTCAAGCTGCCCATTGTGAGGTGGATAAGACTCTTTAGAGTTGAAAAAGGCTCACTTTAAGGTGTATTGATTTGTTAAGGTGGAGTTTATCACAGGCAGGGCTACGAACGTGCTCGCGGCCGCAGCGCAGGAACCAAATCCGTGCGTTAAGAGCGCGCCGCATTGGGATAATATTCACAATAAGACAAACTTCCTCTTGAATTTTCTATTTAGCCGCGCTATACTGGTAATGTAACGTGACGCACGATCGACCTTTATGGGTGGGGTCCTAGGCTGATTTGCCTTTATTTTAGTGGTAGACAATTCAAGCTGAATTCAGGATTGGAGGCCACTTGAAGGTCTCGCGGCCTGTCGTTCTGGGTTGTTTGGTATTGGCGCTTTGTGCCCTCCTTACGGGGAGCATCGCGGTCGCCGCCTCGCGCGTCCCGCCATTGAGCGAGCAGGTGCCGCAGAACGCCGCGCCATTGCTCGTCACACTCAACCAGCCTGAAAGCGGATTGTCGTATCCGGTGTATTCCGGTATCGGCATAACCGCACAGGCATTAGCTGAGGCCCGACTGCAGAAGATGGAATTATGGGTGGATGGTGAGCTGAAGGAAGTCAAACAGCCTTACGATCGAGATGTAAAGTACATGGTTGCCTCGTGGACCTGGCAGGTTCCCGATCTCGGTGATCACACGCTGCTCGTGCGTGCCATAGATGTCAGTGGCCAGACGGCCCTCTCGAGCATCGTGCACGTTCTGGGCATCGAACCTGTCGGCCATCACCTTCTGTACACGACCCAGGAAGGAGAAACGGTCGAGTCGCTGGCGCAACAGTTCGGCACCACGCCCGATGTCATTTTGGCCTCCAACCCAGACATTCATCCACCGAATCCCGTTGCCCTAGGGCGGGAGATCTTCATTCCCATCGCGCCTCCGCCGCTTCCGTCAGGGATTGGGGTGCAGCCACCCAATCCCGTTGAACCCGCCGCGCAGCCTCCATTGCCAGGTCCCAATCCGATTCTGTTCTGGTTGAACAAGAATCTGACTCCACAGACCGTTCCCGCCGCTCCCACTGTGATGGCAGGACTTGAGGGGTGCAATGTCAAATTGACAATTAGCGACGCCGCGAACAACGAGAATGGTTTCTTTATCTATCGCCTTGATGGGGGCGCGAGTTCCTTCGCGCGGATTGCCACACTGGGATCCTACGGCGGAGAAGCACCGTTTGGATACACCGATGCCAATCGTTCAGGGACGGTGGAATACTATGTTTCGGCCTTCAATGCCGCGGGCGAGTCTGCGAGCACCATTTCGAGTGTGAAGATTGCAGATCCGGCCTGCTATTTGTCGGCGGGGCTGACGCTGGATCAGCTCGTAGGCTCTTACCCGACGAATCTCGAACAAGTGTACTTCTATGTGATGGTCAGCGGCGGCGAATGGTCGAGGGTGCCAGCAGGCTCCGAAACTTTCTTTGACCCCGCGCAGGGTCAGCCCGATCTCGGCCCATATCTGAAGTCTCTTGGCCTGCCTGCACAGGGAGAGCTCAATCTGCGCGGCGAGGCGTGGGGTTGGAGCGGCGGATCGTTGATCTTCCTGGGCGGGTTCCAAAGGAAAGTCGGAGGGACCCTGCCTCTGCCTCCAAGCTTGGATAGTGTGGGCGTGGTCACCATCCCCACCGACCTGAAAGGCTCCATTCCGGGTGTATCTACAGAATGGGCCGTCGAATTGACGATCAACAAGTATCAGGAATTGTGGTTTAACTGGTTCACACCACTGCATGCCACCACCTCAGATCTAAAGGCACTATGGCAGATCTCCACTTCTCCGTTTCCTCCGCAGCCCACGATGACCCCGCCCAACTTGGTTCGTACAGGCCTGGCGGATTACCAGGCAATCTGGCCGCAGGGTTATAACTTCAGCAGCAAATTTATTGTTGACTTTGCTAAGATTCTGCCCTTCAATCCGTCATTAGTGATGTCCGTCCCTGGAACACCGACGGAGACGATTCCTCTCGTCTTGCAATCTGGAGTTGAACAGCCGCCGTTCTCTCTGGAGAATTTGGATTCAATTGATGGGGTGACTTCAAATCCCCAAATGGGAATACTATTCGAGCCTGAGCCTTCTGGACAGGCCATTGATTACTTTGTGCGCGTCCTGCCGATGAAGGGCAATCAGCCCATCGGAGAACCGTCAAACCCGGTCATCGTACACTACAACCCCTCCGCGCCGGCGGCCCCTACGCTGGGTCTCCCGCCGGTGCCTCCCATCCCTCCCGAAGTTATCCATTACGACTTGGAGATCACCGAGTTCAGCCCGCTCAAGGCCTTACTTTGGGATCATCGAGGCTGCATCATCGTGACTGGCTACGATGAACAGCAACTTGCCCTCTGGGGACCGAATGCCAACTTTATCAAAGACCAATGGCCGATTGGCTCATTGCACTGCCCCGAGTTCTACAAAGGCGGATCGCCTCAGGGATGGGCGGGTTTCCTCAAGGGCCTGAAGAGTGCGACGAATTTCCTTGCCGATCTTTATCAGAAGCTCACAGACTTTGTAGTGGACGTGGTGGACATATTCAATCCTGTCTGCCTGCAGGCGAAGTTCGTCGCGGAGGCGGTGGATGCAGGTCAGGGAACGGTAAAAGATGTTTGTCACGCCGTGGCAAAGATAACCGTCGAGCTTGCCAAAGCCTATGTCGGTCTGCCGCCAAGCCTGCCGAACTACGATCAACTGATGAACGCCGGGGCGGACTATCTTGTCGAGATGGGCGCCAAGGAGCTCGAGGCGAAAGGTATCCCCTGTCCTCAACAATGCAAGGACCTGATGAAACAGGGACTGGCTGCCAGCGCGCAGGCTGTCAACCAGGCCAAAGGGAGCGCCCTGTGCAGTGAACAGGCAGCCCATGACCAGGGATTTGAGCCGATCTGTCCCCCGATGGGCGTGTTCGTCAAGTCCGACCCGCTGGGCACGTGGCAGGACCCCTACCTCATCCTGAAAGTGACGCGGCGCGCCGGCAGCGATGATCCAAGCTTGCCTCAACCCAGCTCCTGTTCGATCTCGCTTGCGAGCCAGGCGACCAACAATTCTTGGCTGGGCAAGTACATCCAAGAAAATTACATCATGAAAGATGGATTTTTCACAACGCAGCTGGATCAGCCCCAAACCGGCCCGCTGTTCAAAACGGTGGACCTGAAGGTTCCGATCCTGGCAGCGGGACAATCAGTGACCATTCCAGTTGCATTGAAGCCCGACGCATATTTCCTCTCCGTAGAACATTATCAAAACCATCCGGGCGAACCTGAAAAGGACTGGATTTATCTCTACGATGGCGCGGTGGTTAAATTCAACGTGCAGGGAAGTTGTCAA
>JAKAMM010000124.1 GCA_021812905.1 Chloroflexota bacterium
ACAAGTGGAAGGCTTCCGCGAAAAATATGGAATGGAGTTCCGCCATCCGCGTTTGGACGAGACGCCCGACGAAGGCTTGATCCGCGGCCACGAGTGGAAAATCTTCCCGCTCCTTCACCGCCGACATTTGTTCGCCGGTGTCGAGCATTTCCTGCTCTTTGACTTTTTTACCGCAAACGGAAGCGTGGACGAAAATGTCTATGCGTATTCAAACCGCTTCAACGACGAACGCGGACTTGTCATCTATCACAATAAATTCGCAGATGCGCACGGCTGGATAAAAACATCCGCGGCTTACCTTGACAAAGGTTCAGGCGATTTGAGACAGAAGTCTCTCGCCGAAGGATTGGGATTACCGTTTGAAGGTTTTATGATTTTCAAAGATTACGTCTCGCATTTGGAGCACATCCGCTCATGTGAAGAGTTGCGGAGTAAGGGGCTTTACATTGAGCTTGGCGCGTACCAACATCACGTATTTTTGGATTGGAGATTTGTGGATAGTGATGAATGGAAAGCCGTGAAAGATTCACTGAACGGCGCGGGCGTGGAGTCCATGCAGTCAAAATATGATGAAATATTCGGGGAGAAAAAGGAAATCGTTGCGAAAGAAGTGAAGGTCAAGAAGCCGCGCGAGAAAGCGGTAAAGAAAGAAGAAAGGGGAAAGAAGAAAGTTGTAAAGAAGTCCGCGCCGACAAAGAAAAAATCTTCAGGCGCGAAAACTGCTGTCAAGAAAACTGTCGTAAAGAAAGCGACGGTAAAAAAGACAACGAAACCCGCCATTACAAAAAAGACCACCAAACCCAAAGCGGCGGTCAGGAAGAAACCTGCCGCGAAGAAATCAACTATCGGCAAAAAGGCAGGAAAACGCCCTAGCTAGTTTGATTGCGTTTTTATCGAGCGCGAATCTCTTTTCTGTAAATCCAATTTACTAAAAACAGGATTCCCACCACGAATGGGATACCTGCCATCAAGACATATACGCTCCATGGCATTCCATGCGCTCTGGCAAAATAGGAGATCGCCCAACCGCCAAACAGCGCCGCGCCGATCCATTCCCATTTCCAGGCAAGTGCAATTGCAATCGCCAGCAGGATGGATGGGATCAAGTGCATGAATAACCCGACCACGGTTTCCCAAAAGCTGTAACCCTGGCCGAATATATCCAGCGCGAACAAACTTAGAAAAAGAATGAACAGGATGCCCATCAGGCGTGGTGTCCAAAACAGAGTTTGTTTAATAGGTTTGTTCATGGCATCCTCCAGATTCATCTTAGCACAGGTGAAAATTTATTCAAGAGGTTGCCGATATTTTTGAATCTGTGGTTAAATGATTCTCATGCGCTACATTTATCTCTCCCCTCACCTTGACGATGCCGTGCTTTCCGCCGGCGGATTAATTTACGAACAGACTCACGCTGGCATTCCAGTTGAAATCTGGACGATCATGTGCGGCTTCCCACCTGAAAATGAAGTCTCGCCTTTTGCAGAAGACATGCACATGCAATGGGGATTTTCATCAGCCAAAGAAACGGTCGAAAAACGACGCACGGAGAATGAGAATGCCGCGGCCATTGTAGGCGCGAAGGCCATCCATTTTGATTTTTTGGATTGCATTTACCGACGCGGCAAAAACGGAGAATGGCTTTATACGGAAAGTGTGTTTGATCCACCACTCGAAAGCGAAGCGGATTTGCCCGCCGAAATTGCCAGCACAATTGTCCTCCACCTCCAACCAGACGATGCGCTGGTCTGTCAACTAACAGTCGGCAATCACGTTGACCACGTCAGCGTGCGAAAGGCTGCCGAACTATTGGAGCGTCCGCTGATTTATGACGCCGATATTCCGTATTTGCTGAATCACCCCGATGAGCTAAGTTCGAAGACGGCTGGGATGAAAGAAAAGGTCCTTGCGGTCTCTGAAACCGGCCTAAAGTCGTGGCAGGAAGCGATAGCCGCGTATCCGTCCCAGATCGCGATGCTATTTGAAAATCCAGAACTGATGCAGGAAAAGATGCGGGTATATTGGTCTGAGCATCAAGGCATCCGATTTTGGAAATTCGAATAGACAAATAAGAGCGGGGCTTGATTCACACTTGAATCCATGATATATTAAGCCCGCCTTTGGAAATGCCAGAGGGACAACATTGCATCCTGTACGGGATGCAAATTCTTTAGTAGGAATGCCCATTATGACAACCAAATTCCTGACCAAGGAAGGCTTCCAGAAACTTCAGGAAGAGCTCGATCATCTGCGTACTGCAAAACGACAGGAAGTGGCCGAGCGCTTACATGAAGCAATGGAAGGCGGGGAACTGATCGAGAATGCTGAATACGAAGCCGCCAAGAATGAACAGGCCTTTGTCGAAGGCCGCATTCAGGAACTGGAAATACTGCTGGCCTCGGCGCATCTCATCGAAGAAGACGACAAGAATCATAAAGGCGTCATCGCAATCGGCTCGACAGTTACTATTCAAGAACAAGGCTTCGAGGAAGAAAAATTTACCATCGTCGGCGCGGCGGAAGCCAATCCACGCGAAGGTAAGATCTCGAACGAATCACCAATCGGCAAGGCTATTTTGGGCCATAAAGTCAGTGACGTGGTTCCGGTCGAGACCCCAAACGGCACATATAAAGTCAAGATCCTGAAGGTCAAGTAAGGGTTTATCCTTTCGCGGCCCCGCGCACCTTCGCCCCTACGGAGGCGGGCCGCGCGGGGTCTTTTTGTTTCACCACATCAACCTTTCCTCTCCCAAAAGGAGAGGGGGAGAAAACCGAAATGGCAGATTACAACTCGCTCGAAAAAGTCCGGTTGCAAAAAATAGAAGAATTACGCGCTGCCGGCGTGGAGCCTTATCCCGCACGCGCCAGGCGCACGCATACCAGCGCACAGGCCATCGCCGAATTTGCAACCGCTGAAAAGGACGGCAGAGAAGTCCAGGCTACATTGGCCGGACGTATCCGCGCCACGCGCGCCATGGGCAAGATTTCATTCGCCCACATCGAAGACGGCGCGGGCCGGATCCAATTGTTCCTGCGCATGAACGAACTGACTCAGGAACGTGTGGACTTCTTCAACAAGATGTTCGACATCGGAGACTTTATTCAAGCCTCCGGCGTGATGTTCCGCACCAAGACCGGGGAAGCCACGCTGCATGTCCGCGACTTTAGCCTGCTCGCCAAATCCGTCAGCCCACTGCCCGCTGACAAAGACGTCTCACAGGAAGACGGCAGCGTTGTCCGTTACGCTGCACTCGAAGACCCCGAACTGCGCGCCCGCCAGCGTTACGCCGATTTGGCCGTCAACCCGGAAGTGCGCGAGACCTTCCGCAAACGTGCGGCGCTCATCAAGGCTTTGCGGGCTTTCCTCGACGACCACGATTTTCTCGAAGTCGAAACGCCCATCCTTCAGCCACTTTACGGTGGTGCAGCAGCGCGTCCGTTCGTGACGCATCACAACGAACTCGAACAGGATATGTATTTACGCATCTCATTCGAGTTGTATCTCAAACGGCTGCTGGTCGGGAATCTTGAACGCGTTTACGAAATCGGACGCGACTTCCGCAACGAGGGCGTCTCATTCAAACACAACCCGGAATTTACCCAGCTCGAATTTTATTGGGCCTACGCGGACTATTTACAGGTCATGGAATTGACCGAGCAAATGGTGGCTTATGCCGCCGAAAAAGTGACCGGCTCAACGAAAGTCAAATTCGGCGAGCACGAACTCGAATTCAAACCGCCCTGGCGCAGACTCGAAATGCGGCAGGGAATTCTGGAAGCCAGTGGCATTGACATCGCCGAACACAAAACCGCCGCGGATTTATTCCAAGCCATCCGAGGCAAACACCCAAATAAGACTCCCGATCCGCACGCAACGCGCGGCAAGCAAATAGATTTTCTGCTCAGCGAATTCCTCGAACCGACTCTCATCCAGCCGACCTTCCTCTACAATTATCCGCGCGATATTTCGCCGCTGGCGAAATCCATGCCGGGCGATCCGCTGACGGTTGAACGCTTTGAAGGTTACGTGGCCGGCTTTGAATTATGCAATGCCTTTACCGAGTTGAACGATCCGCTCGATCAGGAACAACGTTTCCTCGAAATGGGACGTGACTACGCCGCCGATGACGAAGAGAAACATCCAATGGATGAAGATTATCTGCGCGCCATGCGCTACGGCATGCCGCCCAACGGCGGCTTCGGTATGGGCGTCGACCGTCTCGCCATGCTGCTGACGGACAAACATTCCATCCGCGAAGTTTTGTTATTTCCGGCTTCAAGGAAACAAGAATAATTCTCGTGAAAAAATATTTTCTCTACATCGGCGACATTGTTGCCCTCGCCATCGTCACCATTGTTGGCTTCATCACACACGGAGAAGCCAACACGTCCTTCCTGCCGCGCATGGCCGCCGCCTTTATTCCATTGACCTTGAGTTGGTTCTTGCTCGCGCCGTGGTTTGGACTTTTCGATCCGGAAACCGCATCTGACTTCAAACAACTCTGGCGGCCCGCCTTGGTAATGATCTTTGCGGGGTCACTGGCCGTAGTTTTGCGCGGACTGATCCTCAACGCATCCATCACCCCGATCTTTGGTGTGGTGTTCAGCACAACATCCGCGTTTGGGATGGTCGTCTGGCGCACAATCTATTCAATGATTAACCGCCAAGCGCGCTAAGAACGCAAAGAAAATATTCTGCTCTTCCCAACATCTTCGTTTTTCAACCTTTATGCGCTTTGCCTGCACTGTGCCGCAGGCACACGTATGTCCTTTGTGTTTAACCGCTTTCGGATGATAAAATAATATCAATGGACGAACCCGCTCTCATCACATCTGCGCAACATGGCGACCTCGACGCCTTCAATACTCTCGTCCTTAATTATCAGGATGTGCTATTCAACACAGCCTTGCGTATCCTCAGCGACAGCGAGCTGGCCGCCGATGCCACACAGGATGCTTTCCTCTCCGCTTTTCGAAGCATAAATTCATACCGCGGCGGATCGTTCAAAGCGTGGCTCATGCGAACCGTCACCAACGCCTGCTACGATGAACTGCGACGCAGGAAACGCCGCCCCACCACCCCGCTCGAACCCGACACCAGCAACGGCGACGAAATGGATTCCCCGCGCTGGTTGGCCGACAAATCCATGAGCCCCGAGCAAAAGCTCGAAGCCGATGAACTCGAACACGCCATTCAACATTGTCTCGATGCACTTCCCACCAACTTTCGCACCGTGGTTGTGCTGGCCGATATTCAAGGTCTCGACTACAGCGAAGTTGCAGGCGCGACGCGCGTCCCGCTTGGCACGATCAAATCACGTTTGGCGCGCGCCCGTCTTCGTCTGCGCGAATGCCTGCAAGGCTTCGGGGAACTTCTGCCTGCCTCATTCTGTCTCGATAAGGAGCCCCAATGACTTCCTTCCGAGACGTTGAACTTCTTTCTGCTTATTTAGACGGACAATTAAGCCCGCCTGATTCTGCGCGACTGAAATCCCGCCTCTCTTCTGACGCAAACCTGCGCGCTGCCATGGATAATGTACGCGCAGCCCGCGGCTTGCTCCGCCAACTGCCGCAACGACGCGCTCCGCGCAACTTCACGCTAACTCCCAAAATGGCAGGCATAAAACCGCCCGAGCCGCGTGCCTATCCAACTTTGAGATTCGCAACTGCGCTGGCGACTCTGCTCTTCATCGCAACATTCGCCATCAATGGGCTTGCTCCCGCTGCGACTTCCAGTTTCGCCGCGGCTCCAGCCCCTGCTCTTGGAATGAGA
>JAKAMM010000125.1 GCA_021812905.1 Chloroflexota bacterium
TTTTCCAACCAAGGTGGTTTGTTTGTTGACCATGGACGGGATTTTATCATGGCATCACGATATAATCTCAGTGTGGAAATCAACCAGCTCGCCCCCGAGTTTGAGTTGCCCGGCCTCGATGGGAAAAAACACCGCCTGAACGATTATCGCGGCAGGATCGTCATCGTCAACTTTTGGTCGTGCGAGTGTCCGCACTCGGAGCGCACCGACCGCGCCATCCTGGCGCTGTTTGCGCAATGGCGAGATAAGGTGGTCATGTTATCCATTGCCGCGAATCGAAGCGAGTCAATCCAAAGTGTGGCGCAGGCCGCTAAAACGCGCCGCCTGCCCATCGTCCTAATCGATGCGCAGCAGGTCGTCGCAGATTTGTTCGAGGCGCAAACCACGCCGCATGTTTTCGTGATCGACCGCGGCGGAATCCTGCGGTATCGCGGATCCGTTGATGACGTGACGTTTCGCCAGCGCACACCCAGCCGCTTCTTTCTGGACGAGGCAGTGGAAGCCCTGCTGGAGGAGCGTTCTCCCTCTCTGACGGAGACTCCCGCCTTTGGCTGCGCCATTGTCCGTGAAATTTGATAGAATAAAACCATGATCTCTATTCCTGCACGCATTGCCTATCTGCGTCGAATCCACCTCTTCCGCGGCTTAAAGGATGAGAGTCTAACCTTTATTGCTGAACTATTGAAAGAGGAGGTTTTGAATGACGGACAGGAAATATTTGCAGAGGGGGCGCCGGCGGAGCGTTTCTACATTATTTGCCAGGGCAAGGTGAGCCTGACGCAGATGCGCGGCAAGCAAAAAGTGCAGCTGCCTTCACTGGTGGGTGGGGATTATTTTGGGGAAGAGGCCCTCTTCGTCAACCATAAACGTACAGAGACCATCAAGGCGGCTGAAAAAACAGCCTTGTTCTCCATCTCCCACAAGGAATTCTACGACCTCATCAGGCGCTTTCCGCAACTAAAAACCGCCTTTGAAGTTTCGATTGAGAGCCGCAGGCTGGCAAGAGAGCTTCGCTTTAATTGGCTGAGGAATGATGAGGTCGTATATTTCGTGGCCCGAAAACATTATACCTTGTTGATCGATGCCCTAGCGCTGCCTGTGTTTTTGTGTCTGACTGCCATGGGTATTGTCGGGTGGAGTATTTTGGTTCGTTCGTGGATGGCGGGAGTCGGAGGCGCGCTTCTTTTTGTTGGCATGGTCGGCTGGACGATTTGGCGCGGAATTGATTGGGGTAACGATTATTATATTGTAACGAACCAGCGTGTGGTCTGGCTCGAGAAAGTGGTTGGGATTTATGATAGCCGACAGGAAGCGCCGCTGAGTACGATACTTTCCGTGGGTGTCGAAACGGATTTTACGGGACGCATGCTCGATTATGGAGATGTGGTGGTGCGTACATTTGTAGGCAAGATTCCCTTCAAACATGTGGCTCACCCTTATCAGGCCTCCCACATGGTCGAGGAGCAATGGAGCCGCAGTAAACACGTCGCTTCGGCGGCGGAGAAGGAGGCAATGCGGAATGCGATTCGGAGAAAATTGGGGCTCACGGTTCAAGTGGGTGAGCAAACCGAAAAACAGACCGAGAAAGCGCCCGTCCCGGTGCTGTACAAACCCGGCTGGGGGGCAATTATCATGGCAAAGCTTTTCCAAAATTCAAAAATTTTCAAAGTTCGCTTCGAGAGCGGGGATACGATCACCTATCGCAAGCATATCTTTGTGCTGATCAGGAACATTTTTCTGCCTGCACTTGTTTGCCTGCTTTTCGTTATTGGCATGGGCATACGGGCTTTTGTCTGGTTTAGAGGTGGAAGGGTGGGCGTGGATGTCCTTTTCGTTACCTTGTTTTTGGTCTTTGCCTATCCTCTGTGGAGGTTGATTTATCAGTATCTTGATTGGAGCAATGATATTTTTCAGGTAACCGACGATCAAATCATTGACATCGATAAAAAGCCATTCGGCACGGAGGAACGCAAGGCTGCGCCGTTGGAACATATCCTGGCCACCGCGTCAGAGAGATTGGGGATCCTGGGCCACATCTTCAATTACGGGACGGTCTATATTACGGTCGGCGGCTCGCAACTATCGTTTGAAGATGTGTATGATCCCACCACGGTTCAACTGGATATTGATAATCGGCGGATTGCTCGTAGGGCCAAACAGGAAGAGGGCCGGATCACCGACGAACGCGAGCACATGGCCGAGTGGCTCGCGGCGTATCACGAAAATGCCGGGGAGTTCCAAGATGAATTGAACCGTCCAAAGCCTGACACGGAAAGCGGGTAAAATCAGGCGAAAAACTTTTGAGGTCATTCATGGGATTAAGAACAATCGTAACTTTACCCGGCCCGGTCTTGCGCCGCAAAGCGCATCCGATCTCCAAAATTGACGACAATTTACAGATATTAATAGACGACATGATCGAAACAATGCGCGCTGCGCCCGGTGTGGGTCTGGCTGCGCCGCAGATAGGTATCTCGGATCGTTTGATCGTCGTCGAATATGCGGAAGAGGAAGAAGTGGAAGAAGGCCAGGAACCGAAGGAAGTCAAGCCGAAGTTGTACGTCATGATCAATCCTGAGATCGTGAAGTTCTCAGAGGAAAAAGTGCTTGGCGTAGAAGGTTGTCTTTCCATCCCCGGTCTGGTCGGCGAAGTGGAGCGCTTCACAACCATCCATCTCAAAGGACTCAATCGCCGCGGACAGCCGATGAAGCTCAAGGCTGAAGGCTGGCTGGCGCGCATCTTTCAACACGAAGTGGATCATTTGAACGGTGTTGTTTTTCCGGACATCGCCACTAGGGTTTGGAAGCCGTCAGTGGATGAAGAAGAAGACATGGTCTAATGCCGAATATTTGCCGCATCACTCAAAATGATCTGCCCCGCGTCCGCAAGTTCTGGAAGGAATATTGGGGCGATGAATTCATCGTTGCTCGTGGCATTGTTCATCACCCTGAACTGCTGGACGGGTTCTTAGCCTGGGACAACACGGATATCATTGGGTTGATCACTGTTGCACATTCGGGCGATGGTTGCGAAATTATTTCGCTTGATAGTTTGCGGGAAGACAAAGGTATCGGCACTGCCTTGATAAACGAGGTTATCAAAGCGGCGCGGGAAAAGGGTTGTAAGCGTCTTTTTCTCATCACAACAAACGATAACCTGCGTGCGCTTGGCTTTTACCAAAAGCGCGGCTTTGAGATCTCAGCCATTTATCGAGGCGCGGTAAATGAATCTCGAAAAATAAAACCCGGCATCCCATTGATTGGGATGAATGACATCCCTCTCCATGACGAGATTGAATTGGAATTATTGTTGAACACGTAAGCGAACAGCAAAACGATTTTCCTCAACAATAACGCATGCATCTCAAACATCTCTCCCTCACCAATTTTCGTAACTTTGCCCGCCTGGATATGAACGTGCCCCGGCGGGTCGTTTTGCTGATGGGAGACAACGCGCAAGGCAAAACCAGCGTGCTCGAGGCCATTTATTTTTTGGCATCTTTCACATCTTTTCAGACCCACAATGACCGTCAACTGGTTAACTTTCACGAAGCAAGAAATTCACTGGCGGTGGCGCGCATCGTCGCGGATTATGAACGCAGCGCAAGAAAACACCGCATTGAAGCCCGCCTCATTCTTGAGCCGACCGGCATCAATGGTCAGCGCCTTCGCAAGGAAATTTTGCTGGACGGCGTGAAGAAGCAGATGAACGAAGTCATCGGCCATTTCAATGCGGTCATCTTCGTGCCGCAAATGTCGCAGATCGTTGAGGGCGGGCCGGATGAACGCCGGCGTTATCTCAATCTGGCGCTGGCGCAAGCCGTCCCGGCCTACGCCGGCATGTTGAGTGAATATTCGCAGGCGCTCAGTCAGCGCAACGCGTTGCTCAAAGCGTTGAACGAACGCGGGGGAAACGGCGACCAGCTCGAAGTCTGGGATGAGACGCTGGCGCGTCTCGGCGCGCCAATCATCCAATGGCGCATCGAAGCCGTTCAGCAGATCGAACGACTCGCCGCGCGCGTCCACAATGAATTGACTCACGGCCATGAAATTCTGCGATTGAACTATCAGCCTGCGTATGACCCGCTTCAAAATCCGGACGGGCAAATCGGCCTGCGCTTGACAACGGAAGTCGATCGCTCTGCTCTCAAAACGGACGAGATCCGCACGGGCTTTTTGTCTCGTCTGACGGCGCTCCGCTCCGAAGAGATCGCACGCGGCGTGACCACCATCGGCCCGCACCGCGACGAACTGCATTTCCTCGCCAATGGCATTGACCTCGGCGATTACGGTTCACGCGGACAATTGCGCACGGCTTTGCTGTCTTTGAAGATGGCCGAAGTGAGTTGGATGAAGGAACGCACTGGCGAGTGGCCGGTGATCCTACTTGATGAAGTGATGGCCGAACTTGATTTGCAACGCCGCGCAGATTTGCTAAAATATGTCGGCGAGAGCGAACAGGTTTTATTCACTGCCACCGATGCAAAGATGTTTGCGCCGGAGTTTGTTGAGAAATCAGAAGTATGGAAAGTGCAAGACGGAAAGATTCAAAAAAGTTAACCGCAAAGAGCGCCAAGAAAAAACAAAAACTTCGCGCACTTTGCGTGCTTCGCGGTTCAAAATGTTTTTGTGGATTAAGGAATCGAAAATGACAGTCAAACATGCAAGTGATGTCGAAGCAAAAGATGTTGCCGCCGGAAAAAATACGACCATTCAGGTTCTGATCTCTTCCAGAGAAGGCCCGAACTTTGCCCTGCGGAAATTCTCCATGCAAAAGGGCGGAGGCATGCCGCGCCACACGAACACCGTCGAGCACGAGCAATACGTTCTGTGCGGACAGGCCGCCATCACCATCGGCGATGAGACCCATTACGTCAAAACCGGAGATGTGGTTTTTATCCCCGAAGGCGTGGTGCATTCGTATCAAAATTCGGGCGAAGAGCCGTTTGAGTTCCTGTGCATCATCCCCAACAAGGAAGATAAGATCACGATTGTGGATGATGCGAGTTGCTAAGGCCCGGATTTCATGTAAATAATGATGGCATCCTGCCCTTTTCATGTCACTCGCCTGATCGACATTTACCGCCAAAACGCTTTTCAACTTTAAACCAGCCTTTTTCCGCGCTTCCCTACAGTTCACTTTTCGGCTGCTAACAGTTCACTTTTCAACTTCAAATAACAAAAAAAATTTGGTGATTGAAAACTTCCAAGTTCTGCTATATAATAACCAAATTATTCAGACCGTCTTTATCTTGTCTTGTTCAAAATTTCACTTGCATCATAAAGAAAGGCTTGTGAGCTAAAACCGTATGGACGAGAAACGAATTCAGGAAGTACTGCAAATTGAAAAGCAAGCCCAGGAAATTTATGATGCCGCACTACATGAGGCAGAACAATTACCGGTACTAGCGAGTCAGGAATCTCAATCTCTCGTAGATAGAACTCGAATCGACGCTGAGGCAGAAGCTCGCCGGTTGGTGGCGAATGCTGAAGCAAAGGAAGAAAGTGCCCGCATCCTGGCTGATGCCGAAGAGAAAGCCGATCGGATGAAAGGCCTGGCGCTGAGTCACATGGAGCGTGCCATCGGCTACGTTCTGGATCGTGTAGCTGGAAGGGATTAGCTCATGCCATCGGGCGGGGTTTCAGGTTACGCTGCCATTCACTCCCGAGTCCGGGTAATGTATTCGGGTCTGCTCTCGCCACAAGAGAGGGCGGGATTACGCGACGCCGCAGACCTATCCACTTTGATAGGCTCTCTCAAGAA
>JAKAMM010000126.1 GCA_021812905.1 Chloroflexota bacterium
CTGCATGCAAGTGCAGGTGTCGAGACCCGACGACTCTCTGAGCAGTTTCCTGATTACTTGTCTTCGCGCTGTCTTGTTAGTCTGATTATATACAGTGGGAAATATATGTCAATCCTTGATTTATGCCTGTTATGCCTCGTAAAAAACTCTGTGGTACAAATACATATTGTCATTCCGTCAAAACTTTGTGGTATATTTTACTTAAGAGCGAAAAGCGAGGAACTATGAACGAACGCATATTAATCATAGAAGACGATCAGGCCATTTTGAAACTTCTGCAACGCGGATTGGCCTACGAAGGCTACACCGTCGACACAGCCACCGATGGCCGAACAGGTTTGATCCTGGCGCGTGACCACACACCTGATATCGTTATCCTCGATTGGATGCTTCCCGGCATGGACGGCCTCGAGGTCTGCCACCGCCTGCGCACGGGGGGCTCGATCCCGATCTTGATGCTGACCGCCAAAGACACCGTGCAGGATCGCATCCAGGGCCTCGACGCCGGGGCGGACGATTACATGATCAAGCCGTTCAACCTCGACGAGTTGCTGGCGCGTGTGCGCGCTCTTCTGCGCCGCACACAACCTGAGCGCGTTCCGGTGCTGAAATTCGCCGACCTGACCCTCGACACCGGCTCACGCCAGGCAGCACGCGGCAGTCGTCTCGTGGCCTTGACCGCCAAGGAATATGAATTGCTTGAACTCTTCCTTCGTCATCCCAAACAAGTGCTGACGCGTGAAGTCATTTTTGATCGCGTTTGGGGCTATGACTTTGGCGGCGAGAGCAACGTGCTGGAAGTTTACATTCGCTATCTGCGCCAGAAACTGGAAGCCGAGAATGAAGCCCGTCTGATTCATACCGTGCGCGGTGTGGGCTACGTTCTGCGCGAAAATCCCTAACCTTGTCATTGCGAGCCGCTCTTGAGCGAAGCAATCCCTTGCATAAAAGAGGAGACTGCTTCGGGGAAGAACTCCCCTCGCAGTGACATATTTTTATGTCCCTCCGCCTTCGCCTTACTCTTCTCTATTCCACACTCGTTGGGGGCATCCTGCTCGTCTTTGGCGCGGCGGTATATATCCTCATTAGCGTTTTGCTTTTTAATCAGGTAGATAATACCCTCGCCAGCACAGCAAATAAAATAATGCAAGTTACACAGGTCAATTCGGGCGGAGAGATCAATGCCATTGCTCTTCCGCTTGATATGACCAGCACCGCCTACGTGCAATTATGGGGCACGGATGGAAAACTCAAAACATCTTCACCGACAATTTCACGTTTAACCGTTTCGCTTGACTCTGTGGGGCTGCGCTGGGGACAACCGATCTATAGAGAAAACACGGTCAGCAGTGCACACCTGCGCGTGTTAAGTATCCCTTTAAAGGTGGGAAATCACAAAGTTGGCATCCTGCAAGTAGCACTAAATCTAAGTGTTGTGGATACTGCTCGCAGCAGCTTAATCGATACGCTGCTTTTCTCCGCATTGATTGCAGTTGTACTGGCTGGCATTGGCTCGTGGCTCGTCCTCGGACAAACCCTTGCTCCGCTTGATTCTGTGACTGAAACAGCTGAAGCCATTAACCGCGCCGACGATCTCTCGCGCCGCATCCCATACAAAGGTCCGCCCAACGACGAGATCGGCAGTCTGATCGAATCGTTTAACCAAACGCTCGAACGCTTGGAAACCCTCTTCACATCCCAGCAACGCTTGCTGGCAGATGTCAGTCACGAGCTTCGCACTCCGCTAACGGTCATCAAGGGCAACGTGGATTTAATGCGCCGCATGAAACAACTCGACGATGAGTCGCTAGCCAGCATCGATCAGGAGGCCGGTCGCCTCACCCGCCTCGTAGGCGGTTTGCTCTTGCTGGCCCAGGCTGAGTCGGGCAAGCTGACCCTCAACATGCGCCCCGTTGAACTTGATACACTTCTGCTCGAAGTGTTTCAGGAAATGCGCGTGCTGGCAGGAACAAAGGTTCACATGAAAATGGCGGACATCGATCAGATCCAAATCACTGGCGACCGCGACCGCTTGAAACAGGTTTTGCTTAATCTCGTTGGCAACGCGATTCAATACACGCCCCAGGGCGGTGACGTTTTCATGGGACTCGCAAAGATCAGCGACCAGGTTCGCATCATCGTCCGGGACACCGGGCCGGGGATTCCCGCCGAGGATTTGCCTTTCATCTTCGAGCGTTTCTACCGCGCCGAAAAATCGCGCACGCGTTCCAAAACCAGCGGCTTCGGCCTCGGCCTTTCCATCGCGCAATGGATCGTTGAGAATCACGGGGGGACAATTAAAGTCGAATCGAAGGAAGGCAAAGGCACGACCTTCGCGATCTGGCTTCCACTTCAATTGCCAGAAAAATTACAAGCGATCAAAAATTAATTTAGTCCCAATCTAATTTTTGCCTGACGGCATAAACTTGCACCGCCCGCGTTTAGCCATTCATTCAAACGCAGACTTTCGCTTAAACCTTGCACTGCATCCGAATAAATCCCCTCGCCCCAATAAATATATCGGAGGGTTTCTGCATGTCGGACTCCGCTTGCGATGAGGCTAATGCCGCCATTATATCCAGCCAGTGCTAAATTTATTTGTCCATTTGCCGTATCCAGAGAACGTTTGAGATAAGCCAATCCACGCGCTGCATTCGTATCAGGATCGTACGGATTGTCCGTGATGAAGAAATGAAACGGCATGACTTGAAACAGTCCCATCGCCCCGGCGCTGGAGCGCGCAAAAGGATTCCCGCAGGATTCGATCTGCATGATAACGGCGACCAGGTTCGGGTCGAGGTTTGAGGCGCTTGCCCATCTCAAAATGGACACGGACCAATGATCCACTTCGGGCGTGAAGAGCGGAGCCAGATTCGCATTTGTCGTTTGACGAGTGGTCGCTTGCGTGGGAATATTCGCAGCGAAGAGCGCCAGCAACAATCCGACAAAAAGAACCGCCAGCGGTGGAAGCACAAATGGAGATAAACAGCCGCTGCCTTCTTGTTGGTTGGCCGCGGCTGTTTGCTGATTATTTTGATTGTGACGAGCGCGGGGCATAGGTTTTCCTTTAAACCGGGTTTAAGAAAACCGCGTCGATTAATTTTTCATGTCATTGCAAGTCTTCGAGAAGCAATCTGTTAATAACAGGGGATTGCTTCGCCGCAGAACGGCTCGCAATGACATAAAGCTATTTTACTGCTTACGCGCTTCTCCATCGTACGGCGAAGGCGGCCCAACGAAGGACATGTTGTGATACGTTGGCTCGGGGCGGTCATATTGAGTTGATGGCGTCGGATTCGGCGCGGGACGATAAGACTGGGCCTGAACCGGCCGCGGCAGGGATGAAGCGGGCCGCGAGATCGGTTGCGATGACGCGACGGGTCGCGGTTGCTGCATCACAGGCCGCTGACTTTGCGCCGCCCCAACTTCAGCCGTGGAAAAAAGATTGTCGCCGGAAAGCGAGAACGTACCGATGATCAAAACGCGGATCAACCAGACCATGACCGCCACAAAGATCGGCACCACTTTGGTCATTGTGGCCGCGCTGAGCACTGCGGTTCCCGTCGCGCTGGGATGGTTGATAATGGCGACAGATACGCCCCACCAGGTCAGCGTGGCGTTGAAACCAGCCGCCAGCAGCCACGCGCCGAACAGATACCAAACTTCGGCGGGTTCATCGCGGCCCTGTTGCGGAGTGAAGATGCGGGCGATACCGGCAAAGTCAATGCCGCAGAACGCGATGGCGAGGATGGTCGCCCAACGGAAACCGGCAAAGGCCAGGTTACCGAGCACATCTGCAAGAGCAAACTGTGTGGTGCTAAAGTTGAAGACTTCGAAGGCCAGCAGGGCGCCGATGATCATCAGCCCCCAGGCCGCGCCTCGATTGAACTGGCGGCCATGCGTGAGGTCACGCCAGAACTTTGCCAGACCGTCCCCTACGCTGCGTGTTGGACGATAAATGTTCATTTCTGCCTCCTTTGAGGTTACAGATAGGCAGATTATAGAACAATTGTTCTAGTTTTGTCAAGGGGTAAATTTTCTGCAATCACCTCCAAGATTTTTAAAATCTCGGAGGTATTTCTCACTTCTTCATCGGCCTCGCCATTTCATCTTTCACGGCGTGATGCAAGAATATACTATTTCGCATCCGGCGGCATCTCCTGCTCTTTCTTTCCGATGAAGATAAGCGATTCCAAGTCTTCGCTGTCATCGGGCGCGTAACGCGCCACAACTGCGCGGACTTCGTCCAAATCCGAATCAGAGGCCCAGCCAAGCATTGTCCCTAAATCGCCCAGGTCGCGCGCACGCTGCGCCTCCATTTTCATCATAATGAGGTAGGGCAATTTTAGAACAGGATACCCGGCGGGATCTTGCCCTGTATGAGTCAACGCTTTTTTGAGCCATGCATAATTACCGAAAATAACATCCAGTTCTGTTCCGTCTGGCGAAAGCATTAAATAACCGGGCACTGCCAGGCGGGAAATAACGCGATAGCCCGCCTGTTCAAGTCGTTTGACAACAGCAGCGCCATCGCTTTGATGAACAAGAATATCCAAATCTTTAGTCACACGCTCAGGCATGTAGGCGCGCGTCGCGACTCCGCCCACGATTGCCCAGTCAATTCCTTTTAAGATGGGGCGCAAATCGGGCCAGGGGTTCATGGCTGTTCTCCTTCGCATAAATTCATGGCTGCTACCCGTGCCGGGCTTTCCGTTTCGCAACAGCATATCAATCATAAAACGCCGCTTTTGGCGCGGCGTGAGATTGCCGTCTGGCGCAATCTTTGCAATGGATGGAGGCACGGACAGGTTGGTCATGGGTCTATCTTACTACTTCTTCATCGGCCTTGCCATTTCATCTTTGACGGCATGATACAAATTCTCGGCTTTGAGTTCGCTCAAGGCATAGCACGGAGCTTTCAAATGCTCGGCAAGATTCTGCGCCAGTCCCTGGTCGAAGGCGGCGTGTTCCATGTTGATGACCACGCTCTTGACATGCTCGTGCGCGATCAATTCGGCGAAGCGGTAAGATTCTTCCTGGGGCGGCAGAGTGCCAATCGAAACGTTGCCCGCCCCATCGGTCAGGACGATCAGAAGCGGTTCCACATCCGGATGAGAATATTTCTCGTGCTGTAAAACGTCAGCAGCCATGAGCAGACCCGCCGAGAGCGGAGTCTTGCCGCCGACGGGAATATCCACCAGCGCGCGCTGGGCAAGCTGAACGGAGTTCGTGGGCGGCAAAATCATCGTGGCGCGATCCTTTTGAAAAACGATCAGCCCCACGCGGTCGCGGCGTTGATACGCATCGGTCAAGAGCGAAAGGATGGCGCCCTTGGTGGCGTTCATGCGCTCGGCCACAGCCATTGACCAGGATGCATCCACCAAAAACAAAACCAGATTCGCCACTCGTTTGACGCGGATCTTGCGCTGCAGGTCGCCGCGCTCGATGGCGAAAGCCAGCCGCTTGCGTTTTTCCACGCGCTGTTTTTGGAAAGGCGCGGCGGCGCGCAGAGTGGCATCGAACGCGATGTCGTCCAGTTTATCGCCAGCCGGACGCGCCTTGATGTAACGTCCGTGCTTGCGCTCGGTCTTGGTCAGTGAACGGCGGCCGGCATGTTTGCGCGCCAACTTGTCGAGCGGCGTATTTAATTTGCGCGGCTTGAAGGCCTCTCCGGGTTTGATCTTCTGACCGCCCTCCCACCAATTGGCGTCAGTGTGCGCAAAGACATCCTGAGGCATCGGCTCAGGTTGGCCCTGTTGTTGA
>JAKAMM010000127.1 GCA_021812905.1 Chloroflexota bacterium
CACAAGCCCAAACGCCCCAACCGTGACGAGCATAAAAGTGACAATGTAAAAAAGGACTAACAAGATGTCCATATGAATCTGTTATAAGATGGTCAGAACAGCCTCGAGTGTTTCGGGCGTATGTCGGATATTGGCACCAAGAAGGACATTGATCTCCATCACCAGCGGCTCGCCATCCTTCCGGTGGGAGGTGTGTAATGATCTATTGTTAGCGACCTCACAGATCGCCAAAAAAACAGAAAGGAAGACATCGATATGGTTTATTCTGCATGGATTCTTGTTATTCTTTCCTTCCATTTTTCGACAAGGGTTTCCCGGAGATTACCCCAGTCCGTTCAAATTTATTCCATTTCGCATCTGTTCCCCACAGCTCGAGAATGATGGCCCAGATTGTAATCACATCCATCATCAAGGAATAAGGCACCCAAAGCGGGATGACGTAGAAGTATTTCAAATCCTCCCAGGCCTTGTCGAGAACGATGGAAAAAAACACTGTGAACAACGCCCCGCCTAAACCGAGCCAAAGGATGAGGCTGAGTATTCCCAATTGAATGGGACTTAAGCCTGCGACGACTAATAAGATCAATAGGTAGATAATCAATAATTGCAGAATGGGATTAATCACCATATTAAAGAAATTAAGTGGCAGATACAAGCCCAGTCTGCCATACTTGAAATTAAAGAACATATCCCGGTGGAGTCTGACCGTTTGAAGCAGACCGCGCGCCCAACGAACCCGCTGTTTCCAAAGCATTTTAACCGTCGAAGGTACTTCAGCGCGCACAATGGCCCGCGGTGCAAAGTTCACCTGGTACCCGGCGCGGTGGATACGCCAGGTCAGTTCCAGGTCCTCGCCGATGAACCCTTTAACAAAGGGTTCAGCTTCGGCACCTAACCGCGTAAAAGGCCATTTTAGAACTGAACGCCGGAAAGCGCCGCAATTCCCCGACACGATCGGCAGGCAATTGATCTCTGCCAAAGCCCGGCGCACGAACCCAGTCCCTACATGATTTTGCAAACTCTGCAATTTTGTTAGTGGTCTATCCATATTCGCTGGATGATCATTGCCGCACACCGCCCCCACCTTTGTGCTGGTGAAACCAGCCAACATCTCACGGATGGTAGAGCGGGTGAAAAGCCCATCGGCATCCACAAAAAACAGGATCTCTCCTTTTGCCAATTGGAAGCCGAGGTTCAAGGCGGAGGCTTTCCCGCTGTTGGGTTGGGTCATCACCCGCACCCGCGGCGGATTCTCAGACCGCCGCATGACCGTGAATGTCCGATCAGTAGATCCATCGTCTATCAGGATGATCTCAAAGTTTGGATAGTCTGAGGACTGGATGGATTTAATACAATTACCGATTACTTTTTCTTCGTTATAAGCCGGGACGATAACAGATACCAGCGGCGTAGCAGTATCAAACACTGGTGCATGGCCCGGCCGTAGCTCGAACATAATCGCCAGAGGATAATATATAAGCGTCAATGCCCCTACCGTGATGATCATAAAAGTGACAACGAAAAAAAGGATTAACACAATATCCATATCAACCTATTATAGAGCGCTCAGAACAGCATCCAGTACTTCGGGAGCGTGCCGGATATTTGCCCCGAAACGGGCATTGATCTCGAGCACCACCGGCACCCCATCCTTCCGGCGGCGGATGTCAATATCCAATGGGCCGAGCAGGCCAACGGTCCGGGCGGCAGCGGCGGCTAATTCAGCCACGTCAGGGGCGTCCACGCGCTTGACCTGTTTGGCATTACCGACAATTCCCTCCTTCAGTTCCGTTTTTTCCAAAACGACAACCACTGCCTGGCCGTCCCGGCCCAGGCAAACGTTGGGGGCATAGTCCGTGCCCACAGCGAATTCTTGCAGGATGTAATGGTCGTTCAGCGTGGCAACTGCCGGCCAGTCCTGTTCGGGGTGCCAGGTCACTTCCCTCCCGCCGCGGCCCACCCGCGGTTTGCTAATGCAAGGCCAGCCGAGCTTGCGGGCCACTTCTTCAAGAGAATGCACCTGAGATGGCAATGCGAAACGGGGGACGGCTACCCCGTTGTTAGACAGGGCTGCCGCGGTCAAATACTTGTCATTGGCGGTGTTCACCGCGTCGGCGGGCGAAACCAGAACCCGCAAACTGTCCTGCCAATTCCAGTCGTTGGCAAAGACCGGTAGTTCCTCGCTGACGGTTGGGATGATTAGATCAACCTGCTCACGCGCCGCGATGGCATGAATGGTGGATAAAAAATCCGGGGCGCCGGCGGGAGGGACAGGATAGAACTCAATGCCCACAAGCGCTAATGTCCGCATATCGGTGCCCACCACACGGTGCTTGCGTTCCAGCAACATGGTTGCCACATTTTTCCCGGCTGGACCTCCTACACCGGTCACCAAAAAAGTACTCATAAACCATCCCTTATATTGCCGAAACCATGCGAGCCACCTCAAATCCTTCGGCAAAATCACATTTGGCTTGCGCCCCGCGAAAGGCGAGCCGGCCGCGGATCACTTCGGGCTTCATATAAGGTTTCTTGCGCTGGCCCCAATGTTGACGAATGGACTCGATTTTTACATCCACGTATTTGTTAACGTCAATAAAATAAGTTGGGTGGAAATCTTGCGTAGCCGACGGACTTTCGTAGCAAAGGATGGTGGTGCGGGAATGGCGAGCCGCTCGCAGGGTCGCTTCATAAACGGTTTGATGATCCTGGTGGATATCATGGATGGAATGAGTGAAGATTATATCGGGCTGCACCTTTGTGATTATTTCCTCGATTGCTCTTATGATCTTTACAACATCTTTTGAAAGATAAGCATCGCTAAAATCCAGCACTTGTACATTATCCAGGCCCAGGAACTCGGCGCTGCGCGCCGCTTCGATGGGTCTTGTATCGCTGTCCCCCCCCTTTTCGCCCCGTGTCATCACTATCCCAGAGATGAAATAGCCTGCGTCACGCATTTTTGCAAGCGCCGCCCCAGCGGCAATTTCAATATCATCGGGGTGGGCACCGACTGCGAGCACGCGGCCGATCCGTTTGGTGGGCCGGATGACCATCTTGCTGGCAAAAAGCATCAGGATCAACACGCTTTGCACCAAAATTCCAGAGAACTGGGCGATATTATCAATATCAGGTGGCAAAAAAAACGATCTTTGATCCCCATAGAATAGTTCTATCAGGTGGAATAAATTAAGCAATGCAAATAAAAGGCTGATTACGATAACTACGTAAAAAAATATGGGTGAATTTTGCGTCGTTATGTAAAGGTCCCTTTTACGGTCCAATGCATAAACTGTTACGCCAATAAAGGACAGTGTTGTAATGATGTAACCAATCAGTGAGATGTCCATATGCGGCATCGCTTTTATCCCATTCTGGAGAAACAAGTATGTTTTCCTGTGTGCGCGCTATTATAACAAACATTACCAGCGGTAGCCAATCAATAATGATGGTTCATTGGGAGTTGCCGTGATTTTGTACACGGATGCCACGGATTTCACGGAGCCTCACGGAAAAAGCAATAAAAAAATCCGTGTTTTTCCGTGCGCGTAGCGGATCCGTGTAATCTGTGTCCAAAAGATTTTAATCACGGCCATTCCCAGAGAACCATAATGATTATTGAGGAGGGTGGGCGTCAGTTTTTTGAAAAACCACTAAACACGAAGGAACACAAAGTACACCCAGGCGGGAGGATTTCACGATTTTGCGCTCTTTCTTCCTTAACGACCCTCGCGAAGCACCCTGTGAGTTGTGTACTTTGTGATTAGAAAGTTCTTCTACCAAAATTTTGACACCTACCCCAAGTTCGCCACGTTCCTGCTCTTTCTCGGACTTTGCTGTACCCTTAACCATGAATAGACCTGTTAGGTTTGTGCTTCTCACACAAACTTTACCAGGTCTATTCCTTTTGTACCCACCCCGTTTCTAAATTTCGGGGTTAATCATGTCTGTATTCAACAAGATCGATTCAAGACTCTAACTTTGAGCGTTATTCTGCGGCGCCGCTGGACGAGTCGGCACGTTGTTCTGCAGGGCAACCGGACGCGGCGGAGCAGGCTTCTTCTTAGGAAAGAGTCCCGCAATAATTCTATACAAGGTGAGAAAGATCAAGCTCCCGCCCAAAGACCAGTATACCGTCTGCGCCCAAGGCAGCGATGTATCGCTGCCGCTGGCCAATCCGTGGAAAAGAGCGATCAGAAATGTAAAGAAGCTTGCATAGTGAATAAATCGCCACGTCTTCGGCCCGATAAACTGACGCACATAAAAACTGGCTGACAGGATCACCCACACATAAAAACCAATTTGCCCCAAACCCACCCAAACGGGGTGATAACTCGCAGCAGCAAACGGGACAAGGATTTCTGCCAGTTTAAAGTTGATGTAATGATCGCCCAACAAGATCAAGGCATGAAAGATCGCAAATGCCAAACCAAGCAAGCTGACATATTCATGAATTGCAAAAGCTGCAGGCGCGCCCGGCCATGAACGGGCGATCTTATTTGTGATCAGCAAACCCAGCACCATGGAAACCCAAAGCAAGCCGAGCGAGACAAACGCCGCTCCGCGCGAAAGATACCAGTATGCCTTTGGATCGGGACCAACCAATGTCTGCGCCAAATTCGGCACCCAGCTTGGCAAGAGCAATAACGCGCCCAAGGTACCCACCCCGACTGCCAATAAAAAACCAACCAGTGATGCGGTGCTAAGTGACGACTCGTTATAATCCATTTCGTTTGTTTGATTTGTAGCCACAATAATTCCTTTCCAAATAATGTCTACGAAAAATAATCTTTATAATTCGAGGTGTAGAGCCGTTCCCCATTTTCAAGGATCAATAACCCAGACAATGAAGTGTCACTATTCAAACGATCCAAGCCGGCGCGGCTTCCAGAAATCACAACCATCTTGGCGATCGCTTCCGCTTCCATCACTGTTGAAGCGATCACTGTGGCGGTCAAAACATCGGTCTCTGCTGGCAAGCCAGTACGAGGATCAATAATATGATGCTGAGGCAACCCGCCACGTGTCCAGCGGCGATAATCCTTGCCGGACGTGGCAACGCCGCCCATCCCAACATACAACATACCTTCATATTCTCCAGGTCGAAATGGATCAGCAATGTCGAGTGACCATCGCTCGCCGTCCGCTTGCAAACCGCTGACAGCGGCATCGCCTCCCGCGTTGACCAGGGCCGGGCCGGCCACCTTCAGCCGTTCCATCGCCTGATGCGCCGACCACCCTTTTGCCACGCCGCCAAAATCAAGGTGCGCGCCTCGCGGCAGACAAATCGAGCGAGTCACCGCATCAATCGCTATTTCAGCCAACGAAACAGGCACCGCCGCATCATCGTCCAGGACAAAATAGGGACCGTTATTCAAAATACTGTCAAAGCTTCGATCATACCCAGCATGAAGAAGCGCGTCGTACACTAAAGAGTTGACCAGTCCGCCTGTGATGCGATCCGCTTCCAGCGAAGACTGAAAGACATCCCACAACGTCTGACTGACCGGAACCATGTGTCCATCGTTGATATTAAGCAGACACAATTCACTATCAGACCGGAAACGACTCAGTACCTGTTCCCAATCTTCGAACCAAAGAGGGACATCTTGCAAGGCCGGTGGCGGAGGATCAGCATCCGCCACGGCCAGCATACGGCATCCCATTGCGCGAAATTCAATACGGTGCATCAGTGTTAGGAAGTGCCAGTGCCGCCACCAGTACCACCGCCCCCCCCACCCCCCCCCC
>JAKAMM010000128.1 GCA_021812905.1 Chloroflexota bacterium
CGCTGGCGCAAAAAATTTACCTCACGCCGCCTACGCCCATTTCGGGCAAAGGCACCACGCTGATGTTCTCCGGCGGCATCGGACATTATTATTACAAGCCGCTAAAAATAGACACGGTTGCCGATGCAACTCTTCACGACGACATCGGCCCACTGCTCGCCGAATCTCTGCGGCAACATGCAGTGTTGAATTCGTATGAAGTTGTGCCACCATCAGAGACTTTGCGCGCGACGGTTTTGGGCGCCAGCACACAGACCGTGACTCTGTCCGGCTCGACGATTTGGGCTGAACGCGAAATCCTGCCGATGAAAAATGTGCCGGTCATCCGCCCCACGTTTCAAGCGGATGCTTCGACCCGGCTCAGCACAAACCTTACACCGGCCACAGTTTCGACGGCAATTGCCGACGCAACCCGCCGCTGGGATGTGAACATTGCCACCGATCCGTTTGCTGTTGCGCTTGAATTGAATAGGGCTTTAGACTATACTTCGCTCTCACAACTCGCAAACGGACTGCGCGAGTTCGCCAGCGCGATGCCGCCCGAACGTCCGCTGGTTGTTATTATTGAAAGAGACTATGCTCAGGCTTTGGGACAAACGGTGAAAGGTCTCGCTCCCGAACGCTCCTTACTGGTAATCGATCAAGTTGGTTTGACCGAAGGCGATTATATTGACGTAGGCACACCGCTCATGGATGGACGTGTGGTTCCGTTGAGCGTAAAGACATTAATTTTTTATCATTAGGTTATATCCGTCATTGCGAGGCGGTGTTTTTTCCCGTCGTGGCAATCTCCTGTAATGATATCTGGTAGGTTACTTGAGATTGCTTCGTCGCTTCACTTCTCGCAATGACAAACTCTAAGGAGCAACTATGCTTCTCCGCACGAAACTGCATGGCAAGACCTACGAATTTCCAGATATTCGAATCCTCATGGGCAAAGCCAATGAGGAGAAGTCGGGGGATCGGCTTGCGGGCGTTGCCGCCGAGACCGCCGCTGAACGCGTCGCCGCGCGTTTGGTGCTGGCCGAAGTTCCCATGCGCGTCCTGCGTGAAACGCCAGCCATCCCTTATGACCAGGATGAAGTCACACGCGTCATTCAAGACGCCGTGGATGAATCCATCTATAACGAAATCAAAGACAAAACCGTTGGTGAAGTCCGCGAGTGGCTCCTGGCCGATACGACTTCCAGCGATATGATCCGCCGCTCCTCCGCAGGACTGACTGCCGAGATGATCTCCGCTGTGGCGAAGTTGATGTCGAATCTCGATCTGATGTACGCCGCTAAAAAGATCCCTGTTACCGCACATTGCAACAACACTATCGGCTCAGCCGGGACTTTATCCAGCCGCAACCAACCCAACCACCCCACCGACTCGCCCGAAGGCATCCGCGCAGAAATTTACGAAGGCCTCTCGTTTGGTTCAGGCGATTCAGTCATCGGCATCAATCCAGTTGACGATTCTTATGGCTCGGTCTCACGTCTGCTCGATATGACTTACGACGTTATCAAGACCTGGAACATCCCAACGCAAAACTGCGTGCTAGCTCACGTCACCACACAGATGAAATGTATGGAATCTGGCTCGCCGGTTGGACTGGTTTTCCAATCTCTCTCCGGTTCGCAAAAAGGTAACGACTCATTTGGCATCTCGGTCAGCATGCTGGACGAGGCCTACGAACTAGCCAAGAAACACTGCTTCCCTAAAGGTCCCAACTTCATGTACTTCGAGACTGGTCAAGGCTCGGCTCTTTCCGCCGATGCCCATAATGGCTGGGATCAACTCACACTCGAAGCTCGCAATTACGGCCTGGCAAAACGCTACGATCCATATCAGGTCAACACCGTTGTCGGCTTTATTGGTCCTGAATATCTTTACGATGCGCGCCAGATTCAACGTGCGGGCCTTGAAGATCATTTCATGGGTAAGCTCACCGGCATCCCGATGGGCGTCGACGCCTGCTACACCAACCACGCGCGCGCCGATCAAAACGCCATCGAAAACCTGGCCGTCATGCTCACCGCCGCAGGATGTAATTATTTCATGGGCGTCCCGATGGGCGACGACTCGATGCTCTCCTATCAATGCACTTCCTTCCACGATGCACCCGCCCTGCGTCAGCTCTTCAAACTTCGCCCCGCTCCTGAATTCGAAAAATGGATGGTTGAACTCGGACTCATGAAGGACGGCGTGCTCACCGAAAAAGCCGGCGATGCCTCATTCTTCCTCAAGCGGTAAGGAGATGAATTATGGATGATGCCAAAATTGCCGCGATTGTAGACGCAGTTGTACGTGAACTGAAAGCCTCGGGCATTGTTAAACCCCTCGCTTCTTCTTCGGACACTTCGACTGCTCCCGTTTCACCGACATTTGCTTCAGCCGTTCCCGTTAAACCCCATGCGGGTGCCTTCGACGGCAGTCTCAGCATTGACCTGCCCGATCCGGTCACGCCCGAATTGCGCTATAAGCCGCTCGTCAAGAATCCGAAGGATGCCAGCGGTTTGAATGCCCTGGTTGCATCCACCACCGCACGCATCGGCGTTGGACGCGCAGGACCGCGTTATCGGACTGCTTCGCTTCTGCTTTTCCAGGGTGATCATGCCGTCACACAGGATGCCCTGTATCGTGACGTGGATCAAAAACTCCTGGATGAATTTGGTCTGTTCACTGTTGAAACGAAAGTCACCGGCGGCAAACAGGAATATCTTTTGCGCCCTGATCTTGGACGTTTATTAAATGATGACGCAAAGCGCATCATCAACGAGAACTGCCAGAAGAACGTCAACATCCAAGTGGTTGTTGGAGACGGGCTTTCCTCGCAGGCAGTCGAATCCAATCTGCGCCAGATGTTCCCGGTCATCAAACAAGGCGTGCAATCCGCCGGGTTGACGTTTGGCACACCGTTCTTTATAAAACATGCGCGCGTGGGCGTGATAAACGATGTCGGCGAGTTGATCAAGCCGGATGTGGTTATCCTGCTGATCGGCGAACGTCCCGGCCTTGGGCGCGCCGAATCCATGAGCGCATACATGGGCTATAAACCGAAATACGGCGACACCGATGCAGATCGGGATGTGGTCTGCAATATCTTCGAGAACGGTGGAACAAATCCGCTCGAGGCCGGTGCATTTGTTGTGCAGATCGCGCAAAAGATGCGCAAGAATCAGGCATCCGGCGTGAAACTCAAGATGGCAAAGTAAGGAGCAACGATGGCAATTCTCGATCCGATTTTTGGAACTCCTACAGCAGTGCAGTTGATCCCGCAAGTGGATCGTAACTTCGCGGAACAACTCAAGTTGACGCCCGAGCAACGCTCGATCGGTTTGCTCAGCGTGGATAACGACGATGCCACCTACGTGGCAATCGACGAAGCCACAAAAATGGCAGACGTTGAAGTTGTGTATGCACGTTCATTCTATGCAGGTGCGAAGCATACATCAGGATTGATCTCAGGCGAGATCATGGCTATTTTAGCGGGACCCAATCCAGCCGAAGTCCGAGCCGGTTTAGTCGCCGCAGTGGACTACATCCAAACCAAGGCCATCTGGTATTCCGCCAACGAGGATGCGTCCATTGCGTTCTTCCCGCATTTGATTTCGCGTACAGGAACGTATCTCTCGAAAGTTTGCAATCTTCCGGTCGGCTCTCCGATTGCCTATCTGGTCGCGCCGCCGAATGAAGGATTGGTTGCACTGGATGCTGCGCTCAAGTCCGCGGATGTGCAAATCGCCACGTTGACCATGCCGCCTTCTGAAACGAACTACATGGGCGTGATGCTCTCCGGCGATCAACCTGCATGCAAAGCGGCGGTTTTGGCTTTTCAAAATAAAGTTTTGGAAGTGGCAAACCAACCGATGAATTATTAATCTGTCATTGCGAGCCATTCTTTGGCGAAGCAATCCCCAAATTTATGAGGAGATTGCTTCCCGAAGGCTCGCAAAGACATGGGACACAACTATGACCGAACTCGACGACGATCTGCTCTCCATCCAGGAAGCCCGCACGCTGGCTATTCAAGCGCGTGAGGCGCAGAAGAAATTCCTGCACGCCACGCAAGCCGAAGTGGATCGCATCTGTGAAGCAATGGCGCAAGCTGCCGCGGATGCAGCCCAGCCTTTGGCGCGCATGGCCGCGGAAGAGACCGGTTATGGTGTGCCTGAACACAAGGTTCTCAAAAATCTTCTGTCATCCAAAATGTTGTGGGATGAAATTAAGAACGTTCCCACAGTTGGCGTCATCCGCAATAATCCAGAGAGGGGCACCTATGATATCGCCTGGCCAATGGGCGTGATCGTTGCGCTGACCCCCAGCACCAACCCGACCTCGACCGCCATGTTCAAAACGTTAATCGCGGTCAAGGCTCGCAATGCAATTATCGTTGCCCCGCATCCATTTGCAATAAAGTGTTCTGCTGAGACCATCCGCATCATGGCGGAGGCTGGCGAACGCGCAGGCATGCCCAAGGGTTTGATCTCGTGCATGACGCGCATCACTTTGCCCGGCACACATGAACTGATGAAGCATAAATATGTAGCTCTCATCCTTGCCACCGGCGGCTCGGACATGGTACGCGCTGCACACTCGGTCGGCAAACCCGCGTACGGCGTGGGACCGGGCAATGTGCCGGTTTATGTTGATCGTTCGGCGGATATCCAGCGCGCCGCCAAGTATATTGTCGCATCAAAGGCGTTCGACCATTCCGTGATCTGCGCCACCGAGCAATCTGTCGTGGCCGATAAACCCATCGCCGCACAACTTGAAGAATTGATGAAGGCTGAGGGCGCGTATTTCGCCGACGAGACGATGTCAAAAGTTCTCGCAAAGAATCTGTTTGTCGGGCATTTACCAAATCCAAAAGCCGTTGGAAAGAGTCCGCAACAATTGGCACAAATGTACGGCTTCAGCGTCCCAGATTGGGCTCGCATCATTGTGTGCAAGTTGCGTGCGGTCGGGACTGAAGATCCGCTCTCGGGCGAGAAGCTCACGACTGTTCTCGGCTGGTATGAAGCCAACGGTTGGGAAGAAGGATGCGAGCGATGCCTTGAGTTGATCGACTACGGCGGACGCGGCCACTCACTGGTTATCCACGCGCAGGATCAGGATGTGATCATGCAATTTGGTTTGGAGAAACCGGTCTTCCGAATTCTAGTCAACACCTGGGGTACGCTCGGCGCGACGGGATTCACGACTGGCCTCATGCCTTCGATGACCCTTGGCTCCGGCGGCGTTGGTGGCGCGATCACCGGCGACAATATCAGCGTGCATCATTTGTACAACGTCAAGCGCCTGGCCTATGAAATCCGCGTCCCACCGGACCAGGCATTTGCTCCCGGTTCGACGGATGATCCAGTCCAGCGGCAGGCTTTCTCGAGCGGCTCAGGATATTCCGCGCCCGCATCAGTCGGGTCAGGCAATGTGGATGCGCAAGTCGAAGAGATTGTGAAGAGAGTGTTGACGGAATTGAAGAGATAATTTTCGTCCTGAGCGGAGCGGAAGCGCAGTCGAAGGACATTTGAAACAGACTGCACTTCGACTGCGTAGCCAAGAACGCATTTCGCCGCTCAGCGCGATAGACGATTAGAACTCAGATTTCAGGGCTTGAAAATTTCCAGCCTTGACATCCGATGTCTAATCGGAAAAAACATTTTCAAAGGAGAGTACGACTATGCCAGTAGATGTTTCCATGATCGCCCTTGGAATGGTTGAGACCAAAGGATTGGTCGGCGCGA
>JAKAMM010000129.1:0-4453 GCA_021812905.1 Chloroflexota bacterium
GGCGCAATCTGGTAACTGGCTTGCCTGAAACGATTGAGATTTCATCGGTGGAAATTCGTGAGGCGCTTGCCGGTTCAGTGCAGGTTATCATCGATACCATACGCGATGCGCTGGACGAAATCCCACCAGAGATCGTATCAGACTTGATGGATATTGGAATTTGTCTGTCCGGGGGCGGCGCGCTCTTACAGGGACTTGCCGATTGCCTGACAGATGAACTTAAGCTGCGTGTTTGGGTGGCGGAAGATCCATTGACCTGTGTGGCGCGCGGCGCCGCTTTCATTTTTGAGGATATGGATAATTTGAGCCGTTATCTGGTTGGTTTGGAGCGCGGCAGTACTCATCACGGCACATAGAGCCTGCATACATTTGCGCTCTGTGCTATGATCTAAAGAATGAAGGATCTGTTTTCCCGCACTTTGCAAACCACCATTATTTTCTTGGTCATCGGGGGAATACTAGTACTTTCCTTTGGCGGTTTCTTTAGTTCAGTTAGCAACCGTTTCACTGGCGGATTAGTCTCCACACAGGAATGGTTCGCTACGCGCTCTCAGGCCATTCAGGAATTCCTGGCTGCGCCGCGCGACATCGTAAATCTGCGAAGCCGGAATACCGAGCTTGAGAAGCAAGTCTCTGATTTGCAGGCACAGGTAATCAATCTTCAACAACGCGTCAATGAGACCGAGATACTCGCCGCATTGGTGGATTTTTCAAGAACCAACCCTGAAAGCAGTTACAAAGCTGCCTCGGTCATTGGCCGTGACCCAAGTCCATTCCTGCATTACATCATCATCAATCGCGGCTCAAATGACGGCATTCTGCGCGGCATGCCGGTTGTGACGAGCGAAGGCCTGGTCGGCCGTGTAGATGCAGTCATAGCGGATGCAGCACGCGTTCAATTGATCACTGATCCGGCATCATCCGTGAATGTGCATCTTAAGAATGCTAATACAGATGCCATGCTGGCCGGTTCCATCACCAGCGATATTTCTCTCGACCTCATCTCGCAAGACGCGACTATTCAACCGGGCGATCTTATTTTGACTTCAGGTTTGGGCGGCGGTTTTCCGCCAGACTTGATCATCGGGCAGGTGGTCAATATCCGTAAACGCGCCGCTGAACTCTTTCAACAGGCCACTGTCCAGTCCGCTGTAGATTTCAGCCGTCTGCAAATCGTTCTGATCATCACCAATTTCCGGGCGGTCGATATTGCTCCGCTCGTCCCCACCACCACTCCCTGATATGCGTAACATAATTGCACTTCCTTTGCTTGGACTGGCTGTAATTTTACAGTCGGCCATTGTCAGCCAATTCTCCCTGCTGGCGGGCTACGCCGACCTGGTGTTAGTCGTCCTGGCCGCTTGGGCCTTGCAGGATGGAGTCACAACGGCTTTTCATTGGGCATTTCTGGCGAGCATCATGGTCAGCTTCTCTTCGCATTTACCCTGGTTTATCTATATGGCCGGATATTTCAGCGTGGTCATTTTTGCTTTATTGCTGCAACGCCGCATCTGGCAGGCGCCTTTGCTGGCAATGTTCAGTGTGACTTTTTTAGGGACATTGGTGATGCACCTTTTATCGTACGCCTATCTTCGCATCGTCGGGGACCCCTTACCGTTTCGCGACTCAATGGGCTTGATCACACTTCCAAGCCTTTTGCTGAATTTGCTCCTTGCGATTCCGCTTTATGGCTTCATGCGCGACATTGCCCATTGGGTTTTTCCATCCATGGAGAAAGCATGAGTTTACCTTCTGCACCCCGCAGTTCCCGTTTTGAGACCTGGCGATTGTTCGTAATTTACGGGGTGATCCTGCTGGTCCTAACTGCTTTGCTGGGACGTCTTATATCCATGCAAGTCTTCAATAGTCAAACTTACATAGATCAAGCGGTCGAAAATTACACTAAAGCGATTAGTTCGCCAGCTCCGCGCGGAATCATTTATGACCGCAACGGATATATTTTGGCTCGTAACATCGCCTCTTACAACCTCGTTATTACGCCTGCCTACATCCCGGACGACGCGGCGGATGTTCAACGCATCTATCGCGACATCTCAGCTCTTACCGGCATCCCGGTAAATAGTGGCACGGTGGATGATGCCAAGCTATTTGCTCCCTGCGTCGAGGGACCCGGCATTACTCAATTGGTTGACCTGGGTGATTCATTGGCGCCCTACACACCGGTTGAAATAAAGTGCAATATTCCGGAAGACATTGCGCGTCTGGTCGCTGAGCGAACCGTAGATTGGCCCGGGGTGGGCATTGAAACTGTCCCGATTCGCGATTACCCCTCCGGTTCATTGACTGCAGATTTGATCGGTTTCCTGGGTCCAATTCCGGCAGCACTCGAGACAAGTTTGCGCGCGAAAGGCTTTGTTCCCAACCGGGACAAGATCGGGTACGCGGGCGTGGAAGATTCTTTGCAGGATATTTTGGCCGGAATAAACGGCACGCGCGTTGTCCAAGTGGATGTAGCCGGTCAGGAGATTCGCAATCTCCAGCCTCCAGTTGCGCCAACCCCTGGCTACAATGTCACATTGACCATTGATACACGCCTGCAGGCCGCAGCGGAAGCATCCTTGATGCAGGAGATTAATCATTGGAATGCATACTTTGGTAAAATCCGCATCTCAAGCGGTGTGGTGATCGCCATGAACCCGAAGACGGGTGAAATTCTGGCAATGGTATCGTACCCAACCTATGAAAACAATCGCATGGCACGCTTTATCCCCGGTTACTACTATAATCAACTGAGTCAAGATCCGCGCCATCCTCTTTTGAATAATGCCATTCAAAGTGAATATCCACCTGGTTCAGTGTTCAAGCTTTCTGCTGCAAATGGTGCATTGAATGAACATGTAGTAACTACAAGTCAAATCATAGCCGCGCCCGGCCAGTTGCTATTATGCGAACAGTTTACGCCAAACGAACCTTGCGGACCAAATAACACGCGTCCATTCGTGGATTGGTACGCGCCTGGCTTTGGGCAGATTGATTTTTATCACTGCATCGCCTTCTCCAGTAATGTATGTTTTTACAAATTGGGAGGTGGGTACGACGACGAGATCAAGAACGGCGGCCTTGGTATCTTTCGCCTGGGCGAGTATGCCCGGGCCTTGGGATATGGCGTGCCATCGGGCATTGAATTGCCTGGTGAGGCCAGCGGCTTGATTCCTGACCCGCAATGGAAACGCATTAATCAAGGCGAAAACTGGTCCACGGGTGATACCTACATTGCCACCGTGGGACAGGGATATGTGTTGGCAACGCCATTGCAGGTGGCAATGTCCGGCGAAACAATGGCGAACAATGGAAAATTAATGCAGCCAACCATCGTCCGAAGCGTGGCTGACAGCGAAGGAAAGGTTCAAACCGTCTGGTTTAATCCACAGGATTTCAGCCTTTGGATTCCTCAAACCATAACTGATGAACACGCAAACACTCATCAAGGCTGGCTCAATCTGGGCGATTCTACGGTTGCAGATCAATTGCCTGCCGGCAGTTATCAAATATCGCCCTTTGTGCCCAACATGAAGTGGGACATAACAAAGGACCCCCGCATAGCAGAATACACATGCGAAGCCGGTAACTGCCAGAAAACAGGCCAAATGAAGACCGTGGATCCGGGCGTTGTCAAAAATGTTCAGATTGGGATGAGGCTGGCGGTAACCGATCCACGCGGAACGTTACACAATATCTACGCATCTGATTTCCCTCTGCCAATTGCGATTGCGGGTAAAACCGGCACAGCCGAATATTGTGACGATGTGGCACTCAAGGCAAATCGTTGCCAATTCGGAGCCTGGCCGACTCACGGTTGGACATTATCTTATGCTCCCTACGAAGATCCGGAGATTGTTGTCATGGCCTTCGAATACAACGGCGGCGAAGGCGCCACGGTAGCCGCGCCGGTGGTTGCCAGAGTACTGAAAGCTTATTTTGAATTGAAGTCGATTGATATCGCCAATAGCGGCGGCGGATGACGGGTCATGCTATAATTTGCAGCAACTTGTTGCCTGATGGATGATTTAGTGTCTTTGGTTCAGATCAAAGGATTGCGGGACGGTTTGTTGGTCTCTCTATCCGACGCGGCGTGGGAGGATCAGCACGCAGCTTTGCTGTCCCAAATAGATGAAAAGCAGGCTTTCTTTCAGGGCGCAAGGCTGGCTCTGGACGTCGGGACACAGATTCTCAGAGTCAATGAGATGGTCGAATTACGCGATCATTTATCGGAACGCAATGTTTCGCTCTGGGCAGTGATCAGCGAATCGCCGACCACAGAAAAGACCGCCCAACTTCTGGGATTAGCCACCCGCATCTCCAAACCTCGACCTGAAGAGGGCCGCCATATCGAAGTGCAGGATCTCGGCGAAGGCACGGCGCTCTTCCTAAACAAGACAATTCGTTCCGGGGCGCGCATTGAATTTGCCGGCCATGTTGTCGTGCTTGGGGA
>JAKAMM010000129.1:4463-5705 GCA_021812905.1 Chloroflexota bacterium
TGTCATCATCTGGGGCCGCCTGCGCGGAGCTGTCCACGCAGGCTCGAAGGGCAACCAGGCCGCAGTGGTGTGCGCGCTCGATTTCGCCCCGATCCGGCTTCAGGTCGGGGCGGACGCGATGATTACATCCTATAAAAAAGAAACCGGAAAACCCGAGATGGCGTTTATCCGTGACGAACGAGTCGTGATCGAACCCTGGCAGGCTGGCCAATAGGAAACCTTATGACAGCTCAAGTAATTACCATTTCTTCTGGAAAAGGCGGCGTTGGTAAAACCACCGCGGTCGCAAATATCGCTGTGGCTTTGGCAGCAAACGGCGCCAGGGTCGTTTGCATTGACAGCGACATCGGCCTGCGAAATCTCGATGTGGTGATGGGTCTTGAGAATCGTATCGTCTACGATATTGTGGATGTGATCGAAGGCCGTTGTAAGTTGCGCCAGGCGATGATCCGCGACAAGCATTTATCTGAACTTTATCTGATTCCGGCGGCTCAAACGCGGGACAAGAATTCGGTCTCCCCCAGCGACATGACTCGCCTGTGCGACGAACTGCGCGGCGACGTTGATTTTGTACTAATCGACTCCCCGGCTGGCATCGAGCGCGGCTTTCGGAATGCCATCGCTCCCGCGGACCGCGTGCTGGTTGTGACCAATCCCGAAATCTCCGCCGTGCGTGATGCTGACCGCGTCGTCGGCATTCTCGAAGCGGAGGAAAAACGTTCGACCGCGTTGATCATAAACCGCTTGAATCCGACCCTTGTCAAACAACATGATATGCTTTCGGCCGAAGATGTTTTGGATTTGCTTGGCATTCAACTGATCGGCATCGTCCCCGAAGATGAAGGCGTGATCGTCGGTTCCAATCGCGGTGTGCCTGTGGCACAGGATATGAAGAGCCGCGCTGGGCAAGCTTTTCGCAACATAGCCAAACGCATGCAGGGTGAAGATGTAGTGTTCATGGATTTTGATAAACAAAGCGGATTATGGGACCGCATCCAGAAGATGGCAGGCAAGAAATGATAAACTGGTTTGGCGGACGCAAACGCAGCGCCGAGAGCGCAAAGGAGCGCCTGCAGTTGGTGCTCATCCACGACCGCACGGATTTATCGCCTGCAGAATTGAATTCGCTCAAAGACGAGTTAATTCAGGTAATCTCGCGGCATGTGGAAATTGACGCTGATGCCGTGCAAATTGATGTGGAGCATGACGGCCGCTCTCAACGTCTGGTGGCGGACATTCCCT
>JAKAMM010000130.1 GCA_021812905.1 Chloroflexota bacterium
TATGGTAGTGAAGGAGATGATCTTCGTAGTTTCCCCTGTTGTTGCGATTATTTATCCAATTGTGAACCAAGGAATCAATTGGCTTTTATTTGCAGGGCTTAGCTATCTTTGTGCATTTTCCCTGCCTAGGTGGTTTTTCAAAAGAAAAGGGCCTTGGTGGCAACACCATCCCTGGTCACATCGGTAGTGGCGATAATTTTGTGACAAACCGAGAAAAATATGCCGATAACAAATAACGTAACGCGACTTTTGGACTCGCGCGAAATTAAATATGCGACGTATGAACTGCCTGCCGAAAAACTGGGCGCTCTTGAGACGGCTCGTCTCCTGAACCTCGATCCGGCTGTCGTTTTCAAGACGATTGTCGTCATCCGCGACAGACCTCGCAAACCTTTGCTGGCAGTTGTGCCGGGCACATCCAGCGTTGACCTGAAATTGCTAGCCGCCGCGCTGGGCGAGAAAAAAGTCTATCTTCTCACCGAGCGCGAAGCCGAAGAATTGACCGGTCTGCAAGCGGGCGGAATTTCTCCGCTGGCGTTGATCAACAAAGGCTTTCAGGTCGTAATCGATTCGTCAGCGCAGAGTTTTGCCGAGATACATATTTCGGGCGGGCAGAGGGGATTGAATATCAAACTGCCGGTTGCCGATCTCGCTAAATTAACAAACGCACGTTTTGCAACTATAGGCCGCCCTGATGATAATAAATAGACCTTGCATAAATGTTCGCAGGACGGGTTTGCAATCCCGCCAAAGCCTGTGTTTTCAAGAGCTGTCAGACTACAAGCCTGACTTACTTTTTCTCAAGCTCTACTTTTCCAAATAAATGTGGCGCAACGACGTAAATGCCGCGTCCGCTGACGGCGATTGTTCCGTCGGGTAGGCGGATTTCGCCTGTCGAAAAAACTTTGCGGTCATCTTTTTCAGTGATGCGCGCTTCGAGTTTCAGGGGTTGATGAAGCGGCAGAGGCTTGTGGTAGTTGATCTCCAGGTTGACCGCCGCGACTTTCATCCCCGCCGCCCACACGACCAGTCCCATTGTCTCATCTAAAATCGCGGCAGATGCGCCGCCGTGTGAAAATCCAGGCGGTCCCTGTTGCGCTTCGGTCAGTGTGAATTCCGAGCTCATCACACCGTCATCGTCCACCCACATGGTTATTCCAATACTGTGCGGATTTTCAGAGCCGCACACAAAGCACCAGCCGTGTTCGGGAAGTTTTTGTTTGCTCATGTTTTGATTGTAATATGTTTTGGAGAATGTTTCCAGAAAGAGGGTACAGGAATAGATATATTGAAAGATATTCTTACTTTGCTCACACCTCAATTATGACATTTTGCACTAACAACGTATTTAAGGTCAAGGTACACTAATTTGTCCGTAAACTTGATTTGAAAAGGAGAAGAGAATGAGAAACAAAATTGCCTTACTGCTCGTAGCTGGTTTATTTCTCGTGGCAGTAGCTGCCTGTGGATCGGCCGCTACTCCAACGCCGACTCAGGTTCCTCCTACTGTCGCGCCCACCCAGGTCCCTCCGACTGTTGCACCCACTGTTGTTCTGACCATTGCACCTACCGCGGGTGCCGAGGCTCCTGCCGCACAGGAAGTTGCGCGTCCCTCGAATTCGGGAGGGGCTGGTCAGGCCCTCACGCTGGCTGGTGACACTGCATCGGGCGGAAAAATCTTCGCACAGAATTGCGCAGCCTGTCATGCAGCGGAAGGAAAGGGTGGCGTTGCGAATCCCGGTTCGGACGATGGGACCGTGCCGCCGTTGAATCCCATTGACGATACGATTGCGAGCTCGAACTATCTGACTTATGCTTATAATTTGGATTTGTTCGTGGAGCATGGCTCGACCCCGGAGGGTTCTGGTCCAACGTTTAACATGCCTGCGTGGGGTAATAATTTAGTTCCACAGCAGATCGCCGACGTGATTGCTTACGTGATCAGCTTGAATGATCCGAGTCTGAAGCCTGTGGTATCGACCAACCTTCCCGTTCCTGATGGCATAGCGCGTCCATCGAATTCAGGCGGAGCCGGTCAGGCTGTTACATTGGCTGGTGATGCAGTTTCGGGCGGAAAAATCTACTCGCAAAATTGCATGGCTTGTCATGGGGCAGATGGAAAGGGCGGCGTTGCTAATCCCGGTTCGGGCGATGGGACCGTGCCTCCGTTGAATCCCATTGATGATACGATCAAAAGCTCGAGCCCCCTGACTTATGCTTACAATTTGGATTTGTTCATGGAGCATGGCTCGACCCCGGCGGGCACGAACCCAACCTTTGTCATGCCGGCTTGGGGCGATAAGAACACGCTGACTCCGCAACAAATCGCCGATGTCATTTCATATGTAGTGAGCTTGAACAAGTAGACAAAAGTCCATGCATTAAATAAAGAGACGACTCTTGCAAGAGTCGTCTCTTTATTTAAATTATGAATTTCGATTCTGCTTTCGTGAAAAAGCTTCGATACGAGGCTGTTTCTTCCAACAGGCCGTTAATGCTGATATACAGCTCTCGCTGGAGATATTGATTGGGAAGGCCACTTCCTTCGACGAAGTACAATTCATCCTCGTCGCCCTCGACAATAAGATGCCCGCCCGCAGCCAACCAATTCAATCCGAGACGGATTGTTACCTCGCGATTCGCAGTCGCGACAGCCAATTCCGAGACTTGAACTTTACCCTCGCGCTGGTTGATGGCAAACTTTGCCATACCCGCAAGACGCGATAAAAATTCATCCGTCTTTTCTGCTGCTGGTGAAACAGCCAAAAGATAAATCGTTTTTGGCTTGACGGTTTCCAGTGCAGCGCGCAATTCGGCAGGAGATGGGGGAGTTGTGTAAATGGCGAAATCGTCGGCCTGGTGCAACTCAAGGCGAGACTTTCCCTTTGATTTATCCGGACCCTCTGCCCAAACCAAAGTTGAAGATTGCAAGTTGAAGGTTGCGGGCTGGAGACGTAAATCCCGAATATCGATTTTTGACTTTCGAATCCCGATTGGCTTTTCTTCGACACTGCGGAATTCTTCGAATTGCAATGTGACTTGCCTCTGCCCGCGATATGTGAATGTGCGCAGGGAATAGGCGATGTCAATTTTGTTGTCATCTTCCGGCAGCTCTTCGTCCGCGCCATTCCACCAAATCATACTTTGTGTGTTGCCATCCCTGTCTTCAACATTCAAACGACGATGTTCTTTTGCTTTCCCAATCGTGGAAACGGATTTCAAATGCACGTCGCGCGTTGCCAAAGTTAATTCTGGATTCCCTGCACCAAACGGAGCCATGGATTCCAATGCCGCGGCGAGTTCAAGATTGATCTCGTTTAACCCAAGCCACGCGTCGACTTGTAGTGTTGGTTCTTCGCGGACGATCTCGCCGAGTTGCTTTTCGACAGCTTTGCCGAATCCTTTGCGGAAGGCGGGCAGGTTATCCGCTTGCAAAGATAACCCCGCCGCCATGGGATGACCGCCGAAGCTGAGAAGCAAATCTTTATTCGCAGTAATGGCTTCGGTGATGTGAAGTCCATCCACTGAGCGAGCCGAGCCGCGCAAAATGCCATCATCGGATTCGGTCAGGAGCAAGGCCGGTTTGTGATAACGGTCAACGAGTCTATTTGCCACAATGCCAACCACTCCGCCGGGCCAATCACGGTGAGACAGGATAATGGCAGGTTCGGTAAGCAAACCGGGGTTCTGACTTAGTTGCGCCTCCGCCGCCTCGTAGACTTGACTCGTCAACAATCGGCGTTGGGCGTTCAGGCCTTCTATCTGTATTGCAAGGAGGCGCGCACGCGATGGGTCTTGTGTAAGCAGAAGTTCGACGGCGGGGTTGGCATCGCTTAATCGTCCCAGTGCATTCAAGCGCGGCGCAAACGTAAAGCCGATGGTTTCTTCGGTCAGCGTTTCGAGATTTGCGCCCGCAAGTTCCGCCATCGCTTTCAAGCCCAGTCGTTTTGTTTCTCGTAATGCTTCAATGCCTTTTTGCGCGAGCGCTCGTGTTTCGCCTTTGAGCAGGGCCACGTCCGCGATGAGGCCGAGGGCGACTAGGTCGAGGAGTTCGCTACTCGATGCTCGAGATTCGATGTTCGAGTATCGAGTAGCAAGTAGCGCTTCTGCCAATTTATATGCCGCACCCACTCCCGCCAAATTTGCAAGCGGATGATCTGAGTTCAACAACTTTGGATTGATGATCGCTTTTGCGTTGGGAAGTGTCTCGCCTAAATCGTGATGGTCGGAGACGACCACGTCCACGCCGCGCGAGTTGGCGTAATCAATGGCTTCGTGGGCGGTGATGCCTGTGTCGCAGGTGAGGATTAACTTTGCGCCGTTGTCAATGATCGGTTTGAGACTCTCGATGTGAACGCCGTGACTCTCCTTGCCGCGAATGGGAATGTAATAAGTTGCGTTTGCGCCAATGGCTTGAAGTGTTTGCACGAGCAGGGTGGTGGATGTTTGTCCATCCACATCGAAGTCGCCCCAAACGCAGATCGTCTCTTTGTTGCGGGTAGCCAAGTTGATGCGTTCGACGGCAGGTTCAATATTTGGGAATGGCGTGGATGGAAGCGCGTCGGGATGCAGGAATGCACGCGCCGAAGCAGTGTCGTTGATGCCGCGTCGGACAAGAGTCTGCGCGATGAGCGGAGGCAGGTTCAAGTCCGCGAATGAAGCGGGTACGACAACAGTGTAAGGGTCAAGCCAGCGAGTCACGTGTCCAGTATCCTGTGTCAAGTGTCAGGTGTCAAGTTAACCACAAAGACTCAAAGGCGCTAAAAAAACTGGTGACTTTGAGTCTTGGTGACTTCGTGGTGAGATTATAGAGGTTCGAAGCGTGCGGTAAAGTGTCTCAGTAGTTCTGGAGCGTAGGTGAATTTGTATCCGCGAACTTTATCGGCGCGTGATTTGATTCTCGCCGCGCAATCGGCGACATAATCCAAATGGCTTTGCGTGTACGTCCGGCGCGGGATGGCGAGACGCAGCAATTCAAGTTTTGGATAGATCATTTTGCCTGTATCGGGATCGGGGTAAGCGAACATGACCGAGCCGATTTCGACTCCACGGATCGCGCCTTCGCGGTAGAGTTCGACGCACAGCGCCTGACCAGGGAATTCGCTTTGCGGGATGTGCGGCAGGACAGCCGCCGCGTCGAGATAAACAGCGTGCCCGCCTGCGGGTTGGATGGTGGGGATGCCCGCTTCATTGAGACGCGCCGTCAGGTACGCAGTTTGGCCGAGGCGATAGGCGAGATACGATTCGTCGAGGCCTTCGTACAAGCCCACAGCCATTGCATCAAGATCACGACCTGCGAGTCCGCCGTAAGTCGGGAAGCCTTCGCGCAGGATCAATTCGTTTTTGATATTCTGAAAAAGCGACTCGTCATTCAAACATAACAAACCGCCGATGTTGACAATCGCATCCTTCTTTGCGGACATGGTCATGCCGTCGGCGAGAGAAAACATTTCGTGCGCGATGTCTTTAACAGACTTCGACTCGTAGCCGCGCTCACGCTGTTTGATGAAGAAGCAGTTTTCGGCGTAGCGCGCCGCGTCGATGAAGAACGGGATTCCGTTCGCGTGGTAGACATCCGCAATTGCTTTGAGATTTTCCATCGAGACGGGCTGACCGCCTCCCGCGTTATTTGTAACAGTCACCATCCCAAACGGAATGGTCGCCACCCCGACC
>JAKAMM010000131.1 GCA_021812905.1 Chloroflexota bacterium
CACGCCCGCCGGCGTCGGGCCGTTGAAGGAGGGCGATGAAGTTGTGGTGGAGATCGAAGGGTTGGGTGTGTTGAAGAATCCTGTAAAGGCAGAGAAGTAGGCAATAGACTGTGGACGGTAGACCAGGGACGATGTTCTACGGTCTGGCGTCCATCGTCCACCGTCCACCGTCGGGAGAATCCCATGCAGACCTTTGAACTGGTTAAACTTGTTTCTCGATAAATTTCAAGAAGATCTCAACCAGGCGCGGATCGAAATGAGTGCCGGATTGTTCCCGGATGTAATCCAGGGTCTCTTCTTTTGACCAGGCGTCACGGTATGGCCTGTCGGATGTCAGCGCGTCGAAAACGTCCACGATGGCGAAGATGCGGGCCGGGAGAGGAATCGTCTCGCCGCTCAGGCCGCGTGGATATCCGCTGCCATCCCATTTTTCGTGGTGACAATAAGGTATATCGAGCGAATTGCGAAGATAGGCAATCGGCGCGAGCATGTCATAAGCATACTTGGGATGCTCATGCATGATCTCCCATTCCTCATCCGTCAGCTTGCCGGGTTTGTGCAGGATCGAATCGGGAATGCCCATTTTGCCAATGTCATGTAACAGAACGCCTCGGTGAATATCCTGCAAATCCTTGCTGGAAATGCCCATCTCGGCTGCCAGGCGTAAGGTGAGATCAAGCACGCGCACGGAATGTCCCTGTGTCTCCTGGTCACGCAATTCCAAAGCCTGAGACCAGCCTTCAATCGTAGCGTCGTAGGCCAGAGTCAATTCGATATTGACTTTTTCCAATCCTTCGAATAACAGGGCGTTATCAATTGCCAAAGCGGCCTGGCTGGCCAGCATCTCGAGGAAAGACATCCAGTCATCATCCAATTCCAAGGAAGCGCGTTGGAAGATTTCCAAAACGCCTTTGACCTCGCCCTTTGCCATCAGCGGAACCGCCACATACGCGGCAAACCTTTCATCTGTGACCAGGCTGTTGTGGGAAAACTCGAGGCTCTGATCGGTCAGATCAGGGATGCGGACAATTCGCCGCTCCAGGGCAGACTTGCCCGCCTGGCTTTTTCCCAAAGGCAGGGAGGTGTGCATGACCTCCGCAGTGAAAAAACCAAGCCCGGCTGCATACTCCAGCACCAGCGTGGCGGGGTTCAGCAACAATACATCCGCCGCATCAACTTTTAACTGACGGGTAATATTCTCAAGCACGGATTGCAGGCTGACGCGCAGGTCGGTAGTGGAACCAATGGCGGTATCCACCGAATGCAGCGCCGAGAGTTGATCCACGCGGCGCTGCAGCTGAGTAAACAGGCGCGCATTCTGGATGGCAACTGCGGCAGTGTTGGCGATCAGTTCCAACAATTCTGCGTCAGCGGACGTGTAACGATTCAAGGTGTAGCTTTGCACATGCAATACGCCAATGACACGGCCCTCTGCCTTCATGGGGACATACAGGGCAGATTGTGTCACCTGCTCTTCGCTTTCTGACTTAATACGGACGGTCGTTTTATCTTTGAGGGATACGCTTAAATCCGGGACAATAAGCGGCTCACCGCTAAGAATGACCTGATTCTGATTCTCATTACCCGATTCGTCAAACGGCTTGGTCGGAAGATTTGCCGCGTCGAGGACTGTTCCAGCGTGTACACCATACGCCGCCTTGATGGATCGCTCGCTCGAGTCAAAGAGTGAAACAAATATCGTCGCGCTATCCGGCAGCAGGTCCAGAGCGGCGCGGGACAAATTCTCGTAAATGTGCGGCAGGTCCAGTGTCTCCGAAAGGGTATGTCCGAGATCGTTGATGATCACCAGTCGTTCCGCATAGCGAGTGGTTTCCTCGTGCAGGCTGGCGCGCTGGAATGCATTGGCGGCCATATCGGCAATGGCGTTTAATAGGCGAACATCATCGTCCGAGAAAGGAGCCGGCATAATACCGTCCTTCTCTGTTCGTCCCATTGAGATCACGCCGATGGTTTTATCTTGATATTTCAGCGGTACAAGAGCGATAGCGTAAGCTTTGCCATCCCTGTCCGGATTAAAGAAGGACGGATCGATTCGGGCATCTGCGAGGATATAAGGTTCGCCGCTGTCGAGCACGCGCCTCGACAGGCCCTCGCCGGGCGGAATCCACATTCCAGCGTAACGCGCATCCACTCCGTGCGCCGCCTCGACCAGGAGATCGTCATGCCCAATGATGCTTGAAACCACATTCCCCCCATCCGCGTGGAGAACATCCATCACCTGATCCAGAAGCACAGCCATCATTTCAGCGCGCGTCGAAGCGGTACGCAATGCCGAAGAGACCTGTGCCAGCGCAGCCAGTTCATCCAGGCGATGGAGGGTCTTGTCGAGCAGGCGCGCGCTGTACACTGCACCGGCCGCGGTGTTGGCGAACAGAGACAATAGATTGATATCCTGTTCGGTAAAAATATGCGCAGGCTCGGTCTGATTGGGGTCTGCGCGATTATGTACATTCAATACCCCAATTAATTCGCCGCTGTAAAGCATGGGGATTCCAAGAACGGAAGTGATGGGGAGGCCCTTGTAATGAGAAGAACTATTATCCCAGCTTTGGTAATTATTAACAATAAGCGGCTGTTTGTTCTGTGCTACGCGTCCAGCAAGACCCTCCCCAAGAACAAGGCGGGTCCCAATGCGGATATCAGGATCGTTGATCGCCACCAGTTCGAGTTCGCTGCGTTCCGAGTCAAACAGATAAAGACCTGAACCTGACGCGCTTGATAATGTTTGGGCGCGTCTGATGATGGTATTCAACAAAACTTTCAGGTCGGTCTCTGACGAAACCTCCGCTGCCGTTTGATACAGCGCTTCGAACTCACCGACCCGGCGGCGGGTCTCTGCCAGCAGGCGAGCGTTATGTACTGCACTGGCAGCATGTAATGCGAAGAGCGACAGCAGGCGAACATCCGCTTCGGTGAATTTGCGTTCGGATTCGCCAAGTTCGTCAACGACCAAAATGCCAATTAATTCCCCGCTGTACAACATGGGCACCTCGAGCACTGCCCGGAAGGGTATTTCCTTGTATAAAGGAGAACGCCCTTCCCATGTCCGATAATCGTCTATGATGACAGGTTCGCGGGTCGACGCGGCTAAACCAGCCGCACCTTCGCCCAACCGCAGGCGAACTCCGGCGGAGGCCTCGGACTTCAACTCAACAGCCAGTACCAGATCATTTTGTTCCGCGTCGTAGAGGTATAAGCCTCCATCCGGCGCGTTGAGCATTTCAGCCGAGCGTTCTACAAGCGTTTGAAGTATAAGATGTAGATCCTGCTTGTTGGAAATATCGCGAGCTGTTTCATAAAGGCTGGAAAATTCCTCGGCCCGGCGGCGGGTCTCTTCGAACAGGCGGGCGTTCTCGATCACGCCGGCAGCGGATGATGCAAAGATCATCAACAAATTAAGATCCTCTTCTGTAAAGGCTCCTTCTTTAGTTGCATTATCAAGAGCGATCACGCCAATTGCCGTATCCTTCACGAACAAGGGCACAACGATCCCACTTTGCACGGTATTAACTTCCTCGATACTTTCATCAAACGGGGGCTCATATTCAGCAATGGCATTCTCAATTAAGATGGGCCGCTTTTCCCGGAATGCCCTTCCCGAATAGCCTTTTTCAGAGCGGAAAGGCAATTCCAAAATCCGCGTATCCGTATATCCAATTTGAGTATGCACTCGTAAATTATTACTATCCTTATCCCATAACAGTATGGTGCCCTTTTCCGCGCCTGCAATCGCATCCTTGGCCGAAGAAAGGATGTTCTCAAGCAGCGGTTCCAGATCGAGAGAACCAGTCAATGCCTGGCTGGCACGGTTCAGGGCTTCCTGTTCTTTTATGCGGCGGCGCACCTGCTCGAACAGGCGCGTGTTTTCAATCGCCGCCGCGGCTTGCGCCCCCAGCATTTCAAGAAGGACGCCATCCTCTTCAGTATATTTGCCTGGTTGATAACTTTGAACTGACATCGAACCGATCGCCTTTTCGCCCGACCGCAACGGAACAGCCAGGATCGAGCGGGTCGGCGGATTATCTGCAAACTGGACGCGTTCGATTGTTACACTCGGATCATCGTAATCTTCTATGAGCAGCGTCTTATTCGTCTCGATCACACGTCCCGCGATCCCCGCATTAAGCTGGAAACTGATGAACGGCCCGCGTTTTCCACGGTCAATCGCATAAGCGCCATCTATTTGATTTTCCGCCTCGTTCACCAGGGCAATGGTAAACATATCGGTTGGCATCAAGCGGGCCGCGGCTTGATAAATCGCGCCATACAATTGCTCGGAGTCCTGGCTGATACGCGCAACTTCCTGGCTGACCTGATGCAGCACGGAACGCCGTTCAGCGGCCAGCAGGGCCTCTTGATACAGCCGCGCATTCTCCAAAGCCGAGGCGGCCTGTGAAGCCAGCGTGGTCAACAAACGTTCATCGGCCTCGCTGAATGCCGCAGGCTGTCCGCTTTCCACACTGATACAACCCAACGTCTGCCCGCCCGCCTTGATTTGCACATATAAGCCCGAATTCATATTGGGAAATGTTGCGTCATAACGCGGATCCGCCTGCTGGTCGCCGTTGTTAATCATCCGCCCATGTTTGATGACCCAACCCGCCATGCCCTGGCCTACTTTTGAGATGGCTTTGCCGGGCATCAATGTACCCGTATCGATCCTTTCCTTGCGGCCCTGGCTGTCCGTCTGACTGAAAGCCAATAACTCCACTTCATCGCTGTCGCCACGTCGCACGCGTAGCGCGGCATGATGCCAATTCAAGCGGTTCGCAAGCACGCTGACCACTCTTTCGCTAATCTCTCTTGGGTCAAGAGACTTGCTCAGGGCCAGTCCGCTTTCATATAACGCTTCCAACTCAGCCATTCGGCGGACGGCATCTTCATAAAGGGTCGCGTTCTGAATGGCAGCCGCGGCATGACTGGCAAAGGCCAAAGCCATCTCGGCATTGGCATCTGTAAAGGCATTCGGGTGATGGCTGTCAATCGTTAAATAGCCGATGGCCTGATCGCGCACGATCAACGGCACACCTATCCAGCCGCGGATCAGATCGGCGGGTCCCCAGTTTTCGAAACGGTCGTCCGCTTTGGCGTCCGGCAAAATGATCGGGCGGCGGGTTTCCAGAATGTCCTTCGCCAAAGTGTTCGAGCCGGATAGGACTTGTCCCTTTACCAATTCTGGCGGATCAAAACCGCGCGCCGCGATGGCGCGATAATTTTCATTGTCCTTGAGAAAAACCGCCGCGCTGTCGAAAGAAATAACCAGGGCCAGTCCATTCAACAAACTGTTCAACACATTTTCCAGATCAAGGCTGGAAGCCAGCGTGTTGGCCGCCTGACGCAGCGTTTCGGCCTCCTGACGGCGTAGACGTTCGGCTTCAAACAGACGCGCATTTTGTATGGCAATCGCGATCTGCGCCGCGAGCGTTTCCAACAGGCGTTGGTCCGCTTCGGTGTAGGCGTTCATGCCGGCGCTCTCAATGTTTACCACGCCGATGATCAAATTTCCAACCATAAGCGGTACGCACAACTCCGATCGGGCATCTTCCGAGGTCGAGACGTAACGCCCGTCAGTGCGAACATCGCCCAGGCAAACGCTTTGTCCGTGTTGCGCGACCCAACCGGTAATGCCGTTTCC
>JAKAMM010000132.1 GCA_021812905.1 Chloroflexota bacterium
GATTTCGCCAGACTGCGCGCCAGCATGGTCTTGCCAACCCCGGGCACATCCTCGATGAGAACGTGCCCTTGACACAGCAGACCAATCACGATCAGCTCGATGGCATCCCGTTTACCAACGATGACACTTTCCAGGTTTCCGATCACTTGCTCGCCGAAGGATTGTATGGACTGCATGAAACGTCCTCAGTAAACATCTTGCGAAGGTTGTAAATTCATTCTTAAGGCCAAGATATTGTCCGCTGATCTTCGCTAAAACCCATACAGGCACTCGCCTTCACGAATTAGCTCTGAAATTCGCGGGAATTCTCGCTGATTAGCGGATGAAAAAACAGTGGTACATTACCTATGCAGGAGGTCCAGTAAAGTAATGACGCGATTCTACCTTGTTTTGTGGAGAAGCAAAAGAACTTCAAAATAAGGTCAATGGATCAAATTCAATCACCCGCTTAAGCGCCGGGTATAAAATTATTTGGGGCTTTGCTTGACACCCTAATTTGCCTGTGATAAACTTTTGCCCGCTCACAACGCAACTGATCCCGTGGTGTAGCGGCTAACATGCGGCCCTGTCAAGGCCGAGATCGCGGGTCCGAATCCCGTCGGGATCGCAGAGATAAAAATCGCTCCTTTTTTGAGGAGCGATTTCGTTTTGTATCACTTCAGAATCTTTCCAATCACATCACACCCACATATGGCTGCTTGCGGATTCTCCTAAAAAGATGGTGGATGAGCAAGTAGTCAGAACAGTTAGGCTCGCAGCCTGGTTGTTTTTGTTAAGAGAGAGAAAAACACTCTAAAAATACTATATCCATGTTTTTTGAACATAATTTCCTTGATGTCTGCAATAAAGCACAAATTCAAATTAAAACACAAAGGCACCGAGAACCATCCATTTGCATCTTTGTGCCTTTGATATAGAGTTAATCCTAGCGTCTGACCTTTTTGGACGCCTTCGACTTGGGCTTGGCTTTGGGTTGAGAACCCGCTTTTTTCGGAGCCACCTTCGCCTTTGGCTTGACAAAGATACTCAGCGGCAGGAAAGCAGCCACCATGAAATTCGGCGCATCAACGATCTGGCTAATCTTCAAGTCCACCGCCACGCCGCACAGACAATAAGCCTGCGCGCGTGTCAGATGGTATTCGGAGGTTAGATAATCAAGCATATAGCGCACGGCCTGCTGGGCATTTTTAAACAGGTCGGGACCCTGCGCAGTGGTGACATAATAGCCGCCTGTATCGGCCACGGTCAGCTTCTTGCGCGGCGGGGTAATGAAGCGCATTTCAGCGAGATTGGCGTGTTTATGCAAGTTGAACCGCAAGGTAACAGTCATGGGCGATTCGATGCCGGTTCCATTGATTTCCCCGTCGCCCTGGGCAGAATGGGAGTCGCCGCAAGAAAACAGAGCGCCGGGGACGAAGACCGGGAAAACGATCTTGGAACCCACGCCCAAATGACGGGTGTCGAGGTTACCGCCATTTTCGCGCGGTGGGATAGCATCCAGTCTGCCACTCTGGCGTGGAGCAACGCCCATCTCGCCGGAAAATGGCTCAAAGGGAATCAAAATATCCTTGCGAAACTCGCAATACTTTGATCTTAGCTTATAAATATGAAGATAAGGATCGGGGAATTCATCGGCCAGCAGGCCAAAATGGGGAATAACCGCATTCCACCCCCAACCTTTATGTTTGAGGCTAAGGACCTCAACTTCCAACCCATCACCGGGTTCTGCACCCTCAACATAGACCGGGCCGGTGACAGCATTAACGCGGCCAAAGTCGAGACGCCCGATATCCTCATTCGTCGACTGGGGAGTGATCTGATTGACGGAAGCTTCCACGGTCTCGAAGACAACAGTGTCGCCCGGCTTGATTCGAATGCGCGGCGGAAGTGTATTATCCCAAAAATTGTGCAGTTTGGAACTATCTAGATGATGAGTAGTCATTTGGATTCTCCTTATTTCATTAGAGACAGACTTCAAGACAGATATCACTGGCCGTGTCGAATGCGTGGATCCACGATAGTCTGAACAACATCGATCAGAATGCCACTGACGACAACTGCCAGAGCAGTGACAATCACGGTCCCAAGGATCAGTGGGACATCTACGGTCTCAATTGCCTCCACTGCCAAGCGGCCCAGTCCCGGCCAATCAAAAACCTGTTCCACCAATACCACGCCGCCGATGAACCAGGGAATATCCATCCCGGCCATTGTGATGATCGGGTTGAGCGCGTTGGGCAGCATATGCCGCATTAAAACCAGGAATTGGGACAGGCCCTTCGCGCGCGCGGTGCGAACGTAATCGGTCGAGAGGATATCAAGGGCACTGGAGCGCATCATGCGAGCATACCAAGCCGCCCCGCCCAATCCGGCCGTTAATGCTGGCAGAACCAAGTGCAAAGGCGTACCCGTCCCACCGAGAGGAAAAATCGGAATGAGGTAGCCAAACCAGTACAGAAGCATCAAGCCAAGCCAGAACGGCGGTGCGGATACGCCTAGCAGTGCCAGGATCATTCCCAACCTATCTGCCAGCCGGCCGCGGGCGACCGCAGAAATAATCCCAACCGGCAGACCGATGGCAAGCTCGATGAATACTCCGCCGCAGATCAGCGCAAATGTGTAAGGGATTCGGCCAAGAATCAGGGTGGTTACATCAACCTGCTTTCGATACGAGAATCCCAGATCACCGTGCAAAACCCGTCCCATATAATCGATATATTGCACCCACAGCGGCTGATCCAGACCGAGTTCATGGCGAATACGCGCCACGGTCGCGACGGTGGCGCTGGGTCCGGCATACATGCGTGCCGGATCGGCCGGCAGGTAATAGATCAACACAAAGGTAATGATGGATATCCCAAACAATACAGGGATCGTCTGAATAATTCGACGCGCCAGGTAAGTCCACATGTTATAACTTCCCAACTTGCATCGGGTCGAGTGCATCCCGCAGCCCGTCACCAAGCAAGTTGAAGGCGAAAACAGTAAGCATGATAGCCACGCCGGGGAAGATCACCAGCCACGGCGCGGCGCGGTAATACGATTGAGCTTGCTGGATCATCCCGCCCCAGCTGGGCGTTGGAGGCTGCACACCAATGCCGAGGTAGCTCAGGCTGGCTTCCAGCATAACGTTAGTCGCGATTCCAAGCGTGCCCCAAATAATGATGGTCGGTACCAGCTGAGGCAGGATGTGGTGAACGAGAGAATAAACACGGCCTGCTCCGAGCGCGCGTGAGGCGATCACAAAGTCTCGATCACGCAAGGCAACAACCTGGCCATAAACTACACGCGCAATCCAGGTCCAATAAACAGCGCCGATGACTACAATGATGATCCACATACTTGGCTTGAGAATAGCAACCAGCGTCATCGCCAAAAGAAGTGTTGGAAAAGCCATCATCACATCGGTGAAGCGCATGAGCACGCTTTCCAAAAGACCTCCGAAGTACCCGGCGATGGATCCGATCAATGTGCCCAGGGCCACAGCCAATGCATTGGCCAGCACCCCGACGACCAGACTTACGCGCGCCCCATAAAGGATGCGGCTGAGCAGGTCCCGTCCATTGGCATCCGTTCCAAGAGGGAAGCGCAGGCTGCCTTCAAGGAGTGTACTGGGGATCGGCTGGCCATCGGGCGTCAGCCCGTCGCGAAACTGATCGGCTGGATCATGGGGCGCAAGCACCGGCGCCAACAAAGCGGACAGAATGAGCAGCAACACCAATGCCGCACCCACCATCGCAGTTCGATCACGTTTTAACCGACGCCAAACCAGAGCCCCGTAACTGATTTCTAGCGGAGTTGATGAACCTTCAGGTAACCGATCAGGCTGATCTGGCCGATATGGTTCAAGCTGGGGAATTTCCATTTTGGATTTAGCGGAGAGCCTCCCGAGGATTTAGTCTCCTCAGGAGGCTAACAATATTAGTGTTCAATCCACATCGTCTCGTATGAGAACAGATGCTCCGGATGAGTGAGAGTTGGCAGACCATGTAGCTTTTGGGAATGGGCGATGTCGTACTCGCCATTATATACTGGCACCCAGACCGCATCCGCCATCAGTTTCTGGAAGAAGGGAGCGTATGCTGCCAGGCGCGCATTGCGATCGGTCATGGCTAGCAAGGTCTTGCTTTGGTCGTCTAAGGACTGGTTGCAATAACGCGACCAGTTCCAACCACCCGGGGTATTCGAGCCGCATCCCAGGATGGGACCGTAGAAGTCATCCGGATCGGGGTAATCCTGGATCCACCCTAAGCCGCCTGACCATGTGAGAGGAGTCTTGCCGTTGCCGGCGTCATCGATCACATTGGGTGCCGCCAGGGTATTGATATTAAGCTTAATCCCAATGTTCGCCAGATCTTGCTGGAAAGACAGGCATAGCTTGGGCTGGGGGTCAACGGAGATACATTCGATACTTGTTTCGAAGCCGTTGGGATACCCGGCCTGAGCCAGCAAAGCCTTGGCTTTATCAGGATTATAGTCATAACCGGTGTATGACTTGTCATAACCAGGCATGGTGGGTGGAAGGATCTGGTTTGCAACCGTCCCTCGGCCATTAAGCAATTGGATGATGTGCTGCTTATCAATGGCATAGTTCAATGCCTGGCGTACCATCACATTGTCGAAAGGCTTGACAGTAGTATTTATGGCGATGTAGATCGTGCTCACCTGCGGCTGTATTTCCAACCGCGTGGCCCATGCAGGATCGGAAGAAATCCGGGCCCAGTCGGCACCTGGAGGTGGATCGCCCATCAGTTGGATATCACCTTTATCCAGGCGTAGCAAAGCCACATCGGGTGTCACACCGACCTGAATGGTGATCTTATCCAGATATGGACGGTCAGACATGAAGTAGTTGGGATTGCGCTCGAAGACCAGAGTTTGACCCGATACCCATTGGTTGAGGGTGTAAGGACCGGTTCCCACTGGGGCATGCCCAAAATCCTGGCCTGCTTTGGCCACTTCTTCCTTGGGCACAATGAAGGCAAAATTGAGAGCCATCTTGTTCAGGAATGTGACATCCGGCGATGACAAGGTAAATTGCACGGTATATGGATCGAGAGCCTGGATGCCGGCGACTGAAGTTGCCTTGCCGTCAATAAAATCCTGGGCACCCTTAATGCCGGTAAAGAACCCGGAGCCCGGGCTGGCCGTCTTGGGGTCGAGCACGCGCGTAATGGAATAAACCACATCGTCAGAGGTGAACTCACGACCATTCGAGAATTTGATCCCCTGGCGGAGCTTGAACGTATAGACGGTGGCATCTGCATTGATGGTCGGCATGCTTTCCGCCAGGCGAGGCATAATGGTTGTCCCGCTATCGTAATCAATCAGCCCATCGAAGACCAGTTTTTCGGCCGGCCAGTTGGTCCAATCGTAACCGATGGCCGGGTCGAGCGTCGCCAAGTCGTCTTTATAAGCGACAGTGATTTCGCCCCCTTTCTGCGGGGTCAATGTCCCGGATGTGGCAACAGGGTTGGCTGCGCCAGATGAAGATGAAGTCGCAACTGATATAGACGGAGCCGTCGGCGGAGTAGTCCCTCCACAGGCAGTGAGCAGTGTTGCAAATACAAGCAACAAACAGAAAACAATTTTTCGATTCATTAGGCGCTTCTCCTTTGGTAAAACTC
>JAKAMM010000133.1 GCA_021812905.1 Chloroflexota bacterium
ATATTTCTTCGCAACATCATAAATGCTTAACTCAGCGCCTTCCGGGAAATGTTTGGTGAAATTACCTTCCTTCGGCTCGACCAACAAATTCTTCAGGCGGATGTTCGCAAAGGTGCCGCGCGCCATCACAAGATCATTGCCGCGGCGCGAGCCATACGAGTTGAAATCCTTGGGCTGGACGCCGCGTCCCTGCAAATATTTTCCTGCCGGGCTATCGGTTGCGATGTTGCCCGCCGGGGAAATGTGATCGGTCGTAATCGAGTCGCGGAACATACCGAGCACACGCGCATCCTTGATATCGCCGACAGAAGGCACGCTCGTCGTCAGGGTTTGGAAATACGGCGGATGGTGGATATAAGTTGACTCTTCGCTCCAATGGAACAAATCGCTTTCGGAAATCTTGATTTCCTTCCACATATCAGAGCCGCTGAAAACGTCGGCATATTTATCCAGGAACATTTCACGTTTGACACTTGCAGCAACCGCTTCGTTGACTTCCTGCTGGCTGGGCCACAGATCTTTCAGATAAACGGGTTTGCCATCCGAACCATTTCCAAGCGCTTCATTGTTGAGATCAATATCAACCGTCCCGGCCAACGCGTACGCGACGACCAGCGGCGGCGAGGCGAGGAAGTTTGCCTTGACCAGCGGGTGGACGCGTCCCTCGAAATTTCGATTGCCGGAGATCACCGCCGCCGCAACCAGATCGGACCCGGTAACGGCTTTCGCTACCTCGCCGGGGAGCGGCCCTGAATTTCCGATACAAGTTGTGCATCCGTAGGCGATGACGTTGAATCCGAGTTTCGCGAGTGGCTCGATCAAACCGGCTTTTTTGAGATATTCGGTCACAACACGCGAACCAGGTGCGAGGGATGTTTTAACGTACGGCTTGACCGTCAAACCTTTTTCGACGGCTTTCTTCGCAACCAATCCTGCTGCAACCAACACGGACGGATTACTCGTGTTCGTGCAAGACGTGATCGCGGCGATTACCACCGCGCCATGCTTCATCTTCATCGAGCCGCCGTTCGTGCCAAACGTTGCTTCGGTGGCGAGGGCCGCAGATTTGAGTTCGAAGCCGCGATCTTTGACCGGAGCGACCAATGCTTTTTCAAATGTCTCTTTCAACTCAGACATCGGCACGCGATCCTGCGGACGCTTGGGTCCGGCCAGTGAAGGAACGACAGAGGCAAGGTCAAGTTCCAGTACGTCGGTAAATTCAGGATCAGAAGTTGATGAGTCGCGGAATAAACCCTGCTCTCGATAATACGCTTCGACCAGTTGGACTTGTTCGACCGAGCGACCTGTTAGACGAAGGTAGCGAAGTGTCTCTGCATCAACCGGGAAGTAACCCATCGTCGCGCCATATTCAGGCGCCATGTTGGCAATCGTGGCGCGGTCGGTGAGACTCATCGTCTGGAGACCGGGGCCAAAGAACTCGACGAACTTGTCCACGACGCCTTTTTTGCGCAGCATTTGCGTGACGGTCAGGACGAGATCGGTAGCTGTGACACCTTCGGCAAGTTTGCCGGATAATTTGAAACCAACGACATCGGGCAGAAGCATGTCCATCGGCTGACCGAGCATGACGGCCTCGGCTTCGATGCCGCCCACGCCCCAACCCACTACGCCGAGGCCATTGATCATGGTCGTGTGAGAGTCAGTGCCGACGAGCGTATCGGGAAAGGCCAATAAACCTTCCGAAGGTTTGGAACCTTCGGAAGGTTCCTTTTTTGTCATTACAACATCGGCCAGATATTCCAAATTGACTTGATGCACGATGCCGGTCATGGGCGGAACAACGCGGAAGTTGCTGAACGCCTTTTGTCCCCATTTCAAAAATTCATAACGCTCACGATTGCGCTGAAATTCAATTTCGGTGTTGCGATTGAGCGCGTCGGCAGTGGCGAAGAAATCGACCTGCACCGAATGGTCGATAACAAGGTCGACCGGCACAAGCGGATTGATTTTCTTCGGGTCGCCGCCAAGACGGGCAACAGCAGCGCGCATGGCAGCCAAATCCACGACTGCAGGCACGCCGGTGAAATCCTGCATGATGACACGCGCAGGCAAAAGCGGAATACCCGGGCGCGCACCTTTCGGCGTCCACGCAGCGATATTTTTCACATCCTGTTGCGTGATCTCATTGTCGTTGCATTGACGGAGGGCAGCCTCCAGCACGATGCGGATCGAAAACGGCAACCGCTTGAGGTGCGTGAGACCCGCTTTTTCCAGTGCGTCGAGGCGATAGATAATATATTCCTTCTTCCCCACTTTTAATACGTCGCGTGCTTTAAAGAAATCTTTCATGGGAATCTCCTTTGATGGTGTGGTTCCCCTCGTCTTTTAGTAGAGGAACCGGGGGTGAGGTCACACCACAAAATCACGAAGAATACAAAGGAGCGCCTTTGTTATCCTTGGGGTCTCTGTGGTGGGATTTACATTTTAAGTTCTTTCTTTAATTGTGTCACGAGCATTTCGCGCTCGGCATCCGGCAGGAAGGCCGCCTGTGCCGCAGCGATAATTCTTTGTTTGAGAACATCCTCCGAAAGGCCAAGGTTTTCGCACGCCACATAATATTCGTGGCTGAGCGTGATGCGCGAAATGCTGGGATCGTCAGTGTTGATCGTGACGTTGAGTCCGCGCTCGAGCATGTCAGCCAGTGGATGCGCCTCAAGTGCAGGGACAACACCTGATTGATAATTGCTGGTCGCACAAACTTCAAAAGCCGTGCCGCGCTCTTTGACAAGCTGCGCGACGAAATCATCTTCGAGCACGCGCACGCCGTGACCGATGCGTTCCGCACCAAGTTGCTCAATGGCTTCCTTCACGTTCGCGGCGGGACCCCACTCGCCGGCATGAATGGTCACATGCAGACCGGACTGCTTCGCTTCCTTGAAGACACCATAAAACGGCTCAGACTTGAGCTCAGCTTCGTTGCCCGCCAGATCCATCGCGACCAATCCGCGGTTTTTATGTTCCGCCGCCAGCCAGGCGACCTGTTCCGCCAATTCATGACTCTCATGGCGGTTGACCGACGCGATCAACTTGACAATGACGCCATATTTCTTCGCCGCTTCCTGCGAACTGGTGATGACCCAGTCGATCACATCCTGCAATGGAAATCTCTCAGCGCGGCTCAAGGCCACCGGCGTAAAACGCAGCTCCATATAACGGATGTTATCCTTGGCCGCATCTTCCACGGCTTCACGCGTAATACGATGAATTACATCCGGCGAACGATAGAACAACCGCAACGTATTGAACTTTGATAAGAAGTTCTGGAACGAAAAACTTTCTTCTTCCTGCATCTGCACCAGACTGCTCAAGCGCAGTATGTCCGCCGGAATTGTGATGCCATGTTGCTGCGCGATATCAAGCATGGTATTCAAACGCAACGTGCCCTCCAGGTGGCGGTGAAGTTCCACTTTGGGGAGGGCGCGATAGTTTTTCAAAGTGATGCTGGCCTGGTCTGTCATACCTGTAATTTGCAACCTGCTCACAGCGCCGTCCCCGGCGCTGGCTCAGCCGCCGCGGACGGCGGCTGGAGCAGAATTGTTTAATGTCGTTTGCGTTTCTTCTTGCCGCTTTCAACCCGCGGAGTCTGCGCCTGCGCTTCCACATGCGTTTCAGCCACTTCCGTCGGCGCGATCTCAATACGGCGCGGCTGGTACGAGAAAACGCGTCCGATCACGGCAGAGCGGACGTCCGCCACCAATTGCTGGAACAACTCGGATGCCTTTCCTTTGTATTGTACCAGCGGGTCACGTTGGGCGTAAGCCTCCAGGCCGATGGAGACGCGCAGCGCCTCGACCTTCGTCAAATACTCAACCCACAACTCGGATATCGCACCGAGCAACAACTGGCGTTTGACTTCGTTCAGGATATACGAACCGATGGCCTGAATTAAAGTCTCACGCTCGGACTCGCTCAAAGCGGCTACCGCTTCATTTTGTCTTTCCTCGCCGAACACTTTCGCGGCGGGACCAAAATCTGCGAGATGGGTGGCATTCTGACTCAAGCGGGCGTATTCGCCCTGGCCCCAGGCCGTCTGCAAAGCGGACTCGGCTTTCTCAAGATGTTCCATCACCGCGTCAGTCACATCCTCGGCAGTACGATTTTCAAGTAATTGTGCCGCATAATAAACATAGCTGAAGCGGTTGAACACCTGCCGCACCTGACGATGCGTGCGCTGATCGAAGACCGTGCGCGCGCCCTGCGCCAGCGACATCAACACGCGCATTTTGCTTGTGTCATCATCAGCCTTTTCACGTTGGAACAAAGTATCAATATCGCGTTCAACCTGCGTTTTGATCCGTTCATGCTGGCGCTGCATCAAGTCTTTGGCCGCGGACAAAATCTTATCGGCCGCGTCGTTCCAGTCGGTGGCTTCGATCTTGCCACCAACCGGTTCATTGAGTCTGCGTTCGACCGCGCCGACTACGCGGCTGGCATTCAAGGCGATCAACTGTGCTTCAACATAAGATTCCAGCCACTCTTTAAATTCCGCCGGATCATCCGTCAGCAAACGCGACTGTTCGCCGTTCAAACGAAGCGGAAGACGAATTAGCCCGCTGAGTTCCTCCGCAACTTTTTGGGCGCGGATCGGTTCATCCGAATCGCGCAGGCCTTCAAAGAAAGCGTCCAGCGCGTCGGTGCGCTCGGCAATTTGCGCGTCGAGACTTTCCTCGGTTTTATCCACCAGCGCCTCGATGGCGCGTTGCGTGTGAGATTGTTCAACTTCGATGGAATGCGAAACCACGTCGAGGATGGCGCGGCGAGCATCATCAGACTTGTTTAACTCGTCGAGAATAAGAGCCAGCCCAAAGGTCGGGAAGAGGCGGCCCTGGGTCTCAAACGGCGGCTGGACTCCTTCGAGCCAGGCGATCATTTTCCACGGGCCTTCCTCGTCAATCAACCCGGCCTCGACGCGCTTCTCGACTTCGACATCCAACATTTCGGCCACATCTTCGGTCAAATCTTCCTTGGTGAAGACGCGGTCGCGTTGGGAGTAAATCTGCTCGCGCTGTTTGTTGAGCACATCGTCGTATTCGAGCAAATGTTTGCGGACATCAAAGTTGGCGCCTTCGACGCGTCCTTGTGATGATTCGATGATGCCGCTCACCAGACGCGCTTCGAGCGGAAGCGCATCGTCCACTTTGAGACGCTCCATCAATCCGCTGACCTGATCGCCGCCGAACAGGCGCATGAGATCATCCTGGAGCGAAAGATAAAAACGCGACGAGCCGGGGTCGCCCTGGCGAGCCGAACGGCCGCGCAGCTGGTTGTCGATGCGGCGGGCTTCGTGCCGTTCCGAGCCGATGACGTGCAGACCGCCCAACTCACGGACGCGTTCCATGTCTTCAAAGTATTGAAGAAAGAGTTTAACTTCGCCATCGTACAAGCCATATTGTTCGGGATCAACTTTTAGCAAAGCCTGACGGCGTTCTTCGAGCGACAGATCAGACGGCTCGACATGGCCCGCGCGCCGCAGAACGCGATGCACAGCCGAGAGCACTTCTTCAGCGATC
>JAKAMM010000134.1 GCA_021812905.1 Chloroflexota bacterium
GCTGGGACGGTGGTGTACAGCACAGGCCAGCCTGCCGTCCGATTTGCGACCATGAACAATACGCATCTGGAGGCGAAAGCGAATTCGTTTGTTGAAACACCAATCCAGGCTGTGGGGGCGGGCAAGGCCGGAAATCTACCGGCGAATTCAATTCAGGGAATTGAAGGCAATCTTGGCCTGTCGGTTTCGGTCACCAATCTTGAACCGACAACTGGAGGGGCAGATCAAAGCGCCATCGCAGCCACGGATGTTGACCGCAAAAAACTTCGCGATGCGCTGGCGGCTTCCTTGCATGAGCAGGCCCAAAAAGAAATAAAGTCGATGATCGGCGCGAAGGATGAGCTGCTGGTCAACACGTTGAAGATGGGGGAGGTGCTGGAAGAAACCTATGATCCGCCTGCGGGACAGCCCAGCCCGTTGTTGAAATTGACGATGCGCGTTGAATACAGCGCGCAATATGTGCGGGCGGACGACCTGACACGATTGGCCGAGTCGGCGTTAAATGCTTCGGTGCCGGATGGTTTTGTGGCATCGCCCGGCACGCTGATTTTTCAACCGCTCGGCGCGGCGGTGTTCGATCAATCGGGCATGTCTCATTTCGATTTGCAAGTCGCACAGGTCGTGATGCGCCGCATCGAGCCAATGCAGGTCGTTTTGCTGGCACGCGGACTTTCTCCGCAAGCCGCGGCGCAAACGCTGCTGGTAGAATTGCCGCTCACGAAATTGCCTGAGATTGGTTTGAATCCATCCTGGTGGCCGTGGATGCCGCTGATACCGTTTAGGATTGATGTGCGATAATTTGGACGCGGATGGCGCGGAGAACGCGGAAATAAATTCAAGAGACTCAGTGTTTATCGGTGTTCATCCGCGTCCCACAATTAATTTGGAGTGTTCATGCGAATCCTTGCAGTGGATCACGGCGAAAAAAGAATTGGACTCGCCATCTCTGACCTAACCGGTACGATTGCCGGCCCGTTGAAGGTGATCGAGCATGTTTCGCGCCTGATCGACGCGGCGCAGGTTGCCAACCTCGCCGTGGAAAATAATGTCGAGCTTATTGTTATCGGTCAATCGTTTGATGAAGAAGACCATCCGAACCTGGCAGGTCGCCGCGCCGGACGGTTTGCCGATGCCCTCAAAGAGCAAACGCAAATTCCCATTGTGATGTGGGACGAATCTTTCAGCACGCAGGATGCGCGCCGCGCCCGCATCGAACTCGGCATCTCCCGCAAAAGGCGCGCCGGTCATCTCGATGAGTTGGCCGCGCAAATGATCCTGCAATCCTATCTCGAAGCCAATCGCGATTCGCTTGCCCTGCATTCTTCAGAATGAATCATAAATTGGGAATCATAAATCGGAACATGCGTCGCTATTTTCCTTTTGTTTTTATTGTCATCGTTGTCGCTTGTCTTGCAAGTTGGTTTATCGTGCCTTCGATGGCCGAACGAACTTACGGGCCTGCGGCCGCGTCGTTGGATGCGATACAGGTCTTTCAATATTCCTCGAAACTTTTATGGGACGATGGGCTTTTGATTCATCCGCTCAATCCATCTGCGCCGGAGCAAAAGTTTACTGTCCAGCAAAATGAATCAATTGGTTTGGTTGCGAATCGTCTTGTCGAGGTGGGGCTGATCGAAGATGCATCTATGTTCCGTGATTATCTCGTTTACACCGGCCTGGATACATCCATTCAAGCGGGCGATTACAAACTCAGTCCGGCCATGTCGATTGTGGACATCGCGCGCAAAATGCAGGATGCGACTCCCGCCGACGTGACCTTTGTGATTCTGCCCGGCTGGCGGATCGAGGAAATTGCCGCCTCACTCCCGACCTCCGGGCTGTACATTACGCCCGAGGCGTTTATCGCCACTGCATCCGCTGCACATCCCGGCTTCGACTTTTTGGCGGACGCGCCTTCGATGGAAGGTTTTCTATACCCCGATACTTACATCGTCCCGCGCGACGTGACGGTTGACCGTTTCGTCGCGGGACTTGTCCGCAATTTCAGTTTGCATCTAACGAGTGCTCTGCGCGAGGGCTTTAGCCGTCAGGGGCTGACCATTTATCAGGCTGTGATACTCGCCTCCATTGTCCAGCGCGAAGCGATGCATGATGAAGAAGCGCCAACGATTGCATCCGTCTATCTCAATCGTCTCAAGATCAAAATGAAACTGGATGCCGATCCGACGGTGCAATACGCGCTCGGTTTTAACTCTGGTCAGCAAACGTGGTGGACGAATCCATTGAGCCGGGATGATCTGAAAGTTAATTCTCCGTTCAATACCTATCTTTACGATGGCCTGCCGCCCACGCCGATTGACAACCCAAGTTTGAACTCGTTGCGTGCGGTGGCTTTCCCTGCCGATACATCTTATTACTATTTCCGCGCCAAATGTGATGGCTCCGGGTATCACATCTTTGTGGAGACGCTCGATCAGCAAATCCAAAACGCCTGCCCATAAGTAAATAGGTTACGCTTTTAGCGTTATCTATTGTTTTAGGCGTTTGGCTCAGCCATAATTGTTTTTTCCTTTTTCAAAATGGTTGCCGCGTATAAAATCATGGCGAGGCCGATAAGCGAAAGGATCAGACCTTCCCAGCCAACGGGATTCATAATTTGACAGGCGATTGCGCTAGCAAGATCGCCGCTGGTTTTGACGATGACGGCAGGCATGAAGAACGGCATTCGTCCGGCGATGAATTTGGGTAGGTAGAAATTAATCAAAGGTGAACTGATGAAGCCAATGGCCGAACCGAAAATTCCCGCGATCATCATCGGCCAGCCCCACCATCTCAGCCACGCGATACGCGAGCGGACGACGAAGATCAGGATGCCCAGCAAAAATATCAACGGGATTAGAAAGAAGAGACGCATGATCGAACGCGCGAGCTTGATGGCTTGCAGCGGAGTCATGCCGTCAGTTCCGGTCCCTTCCGGTTTGATGAGTGTGACTTGATCGGGAATGCCTGCCAACGCGCCAATGAGCTGCATTTTTATCAGCGGGCGTATCGCTTCGATTATCTCGGCGGGCGGACTGCATATTTCAAATTTTTGTTTATCCTGAGGGAAACCTGCCATCATTTGATCGAGTTGTTCCTGTGCGCAGGGCGGTTGGGCATTCATCAATGTCAGAACGGCGTTGACGCCATCGGGTCCGGCTAGACGCGCTTTAAAGGCGATCATGGAAAGTTGCGCCGAGGCAACGTCACCGTTTATGTAAGCGAAGATCTGATTAAAGGACTGCTCGGTCATGGTCTTTATAATGTCTGGTGGAAGGATGGCTGAGATAATCGTTTCCCAATCTTTGGCGGTCAGGTTGTCCAGGTAGGTGGGGGGGCCGCCAATGGCGGATGAATCTGGCGGCTGGTTGTATTGGTCAATGCAAGACTGGGCGGACTGTAACTCTGCATCTGTTGGGGTGCGCTTGTTTTGGCTGAGCGTCAAGTAAGTATCCTGGTCAAGCGCATTTTCAAAGCAGGCGACGGCCTCAGGCGAACGTTCCTCCGCACCGCACGCGATCGGATTCGAACTGCAGGGACTGAAGTTCGCCGACGAGGCCAGAATCTCGCCAAGAATGGCGGGCATCCGTTCGTAGATATTTTCACTCAATAAAGCCTTTTTGTACGTGTCTGGATCGAAAGCCTGCCGTTCGAGATTGAACAAAAACAGGGCGATGATCGCCGTAATGACGAAGAGAATGGCGTTGAGTCCGGCAAGGAAATTCGCGAGAAGCGTTTTCAATTTGCGCATGGTTCCTCCGTGCTCCCATCCTACAAACTTTTATGTTGAATTTCAACCCCGCGAATGTCACTATTTTTATTAGAAGATTTTTGTTTCGGCTTCCAATACGGCGATCTTTTCGTGATTTGTAAGATGGGATGAAAGCAAAACCATTGCCAGTCCCGCGGCGAAAAGGAACAGACCTTCCCATCCGGCGGGCTTGAGCATTTCGCGCATGGCGGGATACTCTCAAGGCGCGAGGGAACTGTGGCCGGCGTGGCCGCTTGAAGTCCGGGAAGAAACGGCGCTCCTTGTCCACATGCAAGAGTCATGAAAGTCAGGATGAGAAAAAATTTTTCATGGCGGCGGAAGTTGACCGGTTTGCGCGTCGGCTTTGATCAATAACGCATCGTCCAAGCGCTGACTGTTGTTTTCAGTGGAGCCGACCAGATAAACAAAACCCCCATCAATTGCCATGCCGTGCACTGAGTCAACCAGCGGGCCGCCCCAGAGTTGACTCCAGTTCAACTTCCCATCCGGGCTGAATTCCAGCAGAGCGATGTCGCTTTTACCTGCTCCATAACTAGAGGTGTTGACTGCAATCAGGATGTTGCCACTCGCATCCACCTCAGCCACGCGCGCCGACTCTCCGTTTTTGCCTCCCCATAATTGTTGCCAAACCAGATTCAGGTTTTTATCGTATTTGAGCAGAAAGATTTGTCCGCCGTTGCCTTTATCGAGGGTCATGCCGGTTACATAAAGAAATGTTCCATCGCTGGTCATGCCGAGGCCGTCGCTGAAGATCGGGCCACCCCATGTGCGGTGATCCAGATAATCGCCCGTGTCTTTTGAGAACTTGGCGATGACTGCTTCCCCGCCTGTCAACATGTTGGTGCCGTTGATGCGGCCCGAAATATAGAGCGCGTCTTTGTCCACGACCATTTGCCCGTCGGCCGAATCGAATTTATCTGTACCCCAGGTCTTTGCCCAGACCAAGCTTCCATCGGCGCGGTTCAGCTTTAAGATGGCTGTATCTCCGCTGGTTTTCTCGCCGGTTGTCCATCCCGAAACATAAAGATGATCGCCATCCACAACCAGCCCATCCACTTCCTGATATCCAAAACCCTGCCCCCAGTTGAATTTCCAGATGACGTGACCATCGTTCATGTCCAAAGCCAGGACCAGCATGTCTGAATCAAATAAAGAAAGGGAATTGTTTGCCAGTCCGCCAATGTACACGTATGGTTCGGCCACTGCTACCACGAAGGCCTTCTCCTGGAACTTGCCGCCCCATTGCGTGTGCCAGACTTCGTTGCCATCCGGCGTGAACCTATAGATGATCGTGTCGAAGAATGTCTTTGTTGCAGGGTGTTGAAAATAACCAGCCGTATAAATATTCCCTTGCGAATCCGTTGCCACGCCCCATAGCTGATCGCTTTTTTCGTCGCCGCGCGTGAGGTACCACAGTTGAGATGAATCGGTTGGAAGCTGAGAGGATGCCGTACTGACAGGCACGCCGGGCGATGGTGTGGCGGTCGATGCGGCGGTCGGCGTGACAGTCGATGTGACGATGGATGTTGTCCCGCCACATGCCAGCGTGACGAACAAGATTATCGTTGAAAGAATCAATGCAGGCTTCATTATGCCCTCCCGATAATAAATTAAGCTGCTAATTACGCGGATTTGTGCGGATGAAATTTGAAATTCGCGTTCATCCGCGTAGGTCACGCTTCAAGTGTGACTTACATCTTCGACAGCC
>JAKAMM010000135.1 GCA_021812905.1 Chloroflexota bacterium
CCACAGAGTGGTTCGTCACGCCTCGCCGCTGCCTTGACCCTGACGATTATGATTATCCCGACCATTACGGCAATCGCGCGGGATGTGTTTTTGGCGATCCCTGACAGTCAACGCGAGGCCGCCATGGGCATGGGCGCCACGCGCTGGGAGATGATCTGGCAGGTTTTGTTGCCTTATGGTCTTTCCGGCATTCTCGGCGCAATCATTCTTGGATTGGGACGCGCACTCGGTGAGACGATGGCCGTGACCATGGTAATAGGGAATTCTTTGGAGGGTACCGGTTCACTGCTCAAACCAGGATATACGATGGCCAGCCTGCTGGCCAATGAATTTGGCGAATCTGCTTCCACTTTGCACACATCCGCCATGGTTGAAATCGGCTTGACGTTATTTGTCATTACGCTGATTCTGAATTTGATTGCGCGCTTTCTGGTGTGGCAGGTGGCGCGGCGGACACCGCAGGAGGCGCGCGCATGACCCGCTTTCAGGAGTTGATTGTCAGGAATCAGGCCTCAAATTTACAGCGCCGCCGAATGGTGAACACCTTGATGTTGTCTGTCACGGGGCTGCTGACTTTGATGGCACTCATCCCGTTGTTTTGGATTGTTGGATACGTTATCTATCGCGGGGGTCCAACACTCAATCTGGCTTTCTTCACACAACTCCCGCGCCCGCTGGGTGTCACAGGCGGCGGCGTGTTGCACTCCATAGAAGGTACCATCATTATGACCTTCCTGGCCTGCCTGTTTGCCATCCCGCCAGGCGTACTGGCGGCTTTTTATGCGGCCCGCAACCCGAATACCCCCTTGGGTGTGGCGCTGCGTTTTGGCACGGATGTACTCTCAGGCGTACCATCTATCGTGCTGGGCCTTTTTGTTTACGCTTTGATGGTCGTACCCATGAAGCATTTTTCAGCCCTGGCGGGCGGGGTGGCGCTGGCTATTCTTATGCTGCCGACGATCATCCGTACTACGGAGGAAATGCTAAAGCTGGTTCCCTATACCCTGCGTGAAGGTTCGTTGGGACTGGGTGCACCGGAATGGAAAACTTCATTGAGCGTGATGTTTCCTGCCGCTCTCAACGGGATCATCACCGGATTCCTGTTGGCGATTGCGCGCGCAGCCGGCGAGACTGCCCCCTTGCTCTTTACAGCATTGGGCAATGACAGTTTCGATGTTGGTTTGATCGTGAAGGGCGGCCTTCAAGCGCATCAGAGTGTGTTCGCTATTCTGGGACGCATCATCAACCAGCCGGTCGACTCGCTGCCGCTGACGTTGTGGAAGTACGCCCAACAACCATACCCGGAACGGATCGACCAATCCTGGGGCGTGGCGTTGGTGTTGATGGCCTTTGTTCTTTTGATTGAAATCATGGCGCGTCTATGGGTCGAGTCGCGCAAACGTGCGCTTCAGGGATAAAGCCATGGAAACCAAAATTGATGCATCCAAAAGTGTAGCGCAGGGCATTCCCGCCAATAAAGTGGACGTGAAGAACCTTTCGGTTTATTATGGAAAGTTTCGCGCTCTGGCTGATATCAACCTCTCGGTGCAGGAGAATAAGATTACCGCAATCATTGGTCCATCGGGATGCGGAAAATCAACCTTACTGCGTTCCTTTAATCGAATGAACGATCTTACGCCCAGCGCACATATGGAAGGTGAGATCATTCTGGATGGTGAGAATATCAATACCGCCAGGGTGGATGTCGTAGATATCCGCCGCAGGGTCGGTATGGTTTTTCAGCGTCCCAACCCCTTCCCGAAAAGTATTTATGACAATGTAGCTTATGGCCCGCGCTTATACGGGATCCGGCGCAAGGCCGACCTGGACGAGATCGTGGAGAAATCCATTCGCCAGGCTGCCTTGTGGGACGAAGTGAAGGATAAGCTGCATCAAAGTGGTTTCTCCCTTTCCGGTGGTCAGCAGCAGCGTATGTGCATTGCGCGGGCGCTGGCCGTCGAACCCGAAATCATCCTGATGGACGAACCTGCCTCGGCGCTCGACCCGATCTCCACTCTCAAGATCGAAGAGTTGATGCACGAGATCGTCAAGGAATATACCATCATCATCGTCACTCATAATATGCAGCAGGCGGCGCGTGTTTCAGATTACACCGCCATGATGATGATCGACGAACACCGCGCCGGGCGCATGATTGAATTCAATGATACGAACATCATTTTCACCAATCCGAAAGACAAACGCACGGAAGATTATGTCACCGGCCGATTTGGGTAATATAATGAATGAAAAGGGCATGAAACGAGGTTCTTATGTTGCGAAAAACCTTTGAAACAGAAATAAAGCAGGTAAAAGACGAAGTCCTTTTGCTTGGCTCAATGGTGGAACAGGCCATCATCGGCTCGGTGGAAGCGTTGAAGAAGCGCGACTTGAAAGCATCCCAGCAGATATTGGAGAACGACAAAGAGATCAATAAGAAGCGTTTTAAGATCGAAAGTCAGTTGATGATCCTGATCGCCACGCAACAGCCGATGGCGCATGATCTGCGCCTGCTGGCTTCGATAATGGAGATCATCTCCGAGCTGGAGCGCATGGGCGATTATGCCAAGGGCATCGCCAACATCAACCTGCGGATGGGTGACCAGCCTTTGCTCAAACCGTTGATCGACGTCCCGCGCATGGCTCAAAAAGGCGCGGACATGCTTCATCGCTCCCTAACCGCTTTCGTCAATGAAGATATTGAAACTGCCCGCCAAATTCCTGTTGAAGATGACGAGGTGGACGCGCTTTATAACCAGGTGTACCGCGAGTTGATGACCTTTGTGATTGCCGACCCGAAAACCATCGAACGCGCCAACTGGTTGTTGTGGGTGGCGCACAACCTGGAGCGTTTCGCGGACCGCGTGACTAATATCTGTGAGCGGACCGTGTTCATTGTGACTGGCGAATTAACCGAGATCAATGATACAAGCAGTGAATTCTGGAAGCAGCAAAATTCAAAATGATACAAAAAGTGCTTTTCCTCTGCACAGGCAATTCCTGCCGTTCGCAGATGGCCGAAGCGATTGTCAACGCCCGCTACCCTGGGTGGCGGGCGTTTTCGGCTGGGACGCGGCCTGCGGGCTTTGTCCACCCAATGGCGATACAGGCGCTGCATGAGATCGGCATCGAGCATACTGGTTCATCCAAAAGCGTGGAGCAGTTCCGCGACGCAGCCTTCGATCTGGTCGTGACGGTCTGCGACGATGCCAACGAGTCCTGCCCCGTCTGGCTGGGGAAGGGAAAACGCGTCCACGAGGGCTTTCGCGATCCGGCTAGGGCGCAGGGCACGGAAGAGGAACGGCTGGCTGTCTTCCGTCAGGTAAGAAGCGAGATGCTTGAAAAGATTCCGCCGCTGTTGAAATAAATCTGCTCTGTGACATGTCATTGCTTCGGCACTCGTTTTGCTCGGCCTCGCAATGACATTCCCTGTTTTGAAAAATTCACATGATATTCGTCATTTGACGGCCTGAGTCGGAGGATGGTATTCTTGACCCGAAAGGAACCATTCAATGACCAGCCCATACGACATTTTGTTCGAGCCGATCCGCATCGGCCCCGTCACCACTCCCAATCGTTTCTATCAAGTGCCGCATTGCAATGGCTTCGGTTATCGAATGCCGCAGGGACACGCCGCCATGCGCGGCATCAAAGCCGAGGGCGGATGGGGCGTGGTCTGCACCGAGGAAGTCGAGATCCATCACACCAGCGACATCGCTCCCTATTTTGAAGGCCGCCTGTGGGACAATGCAGACATCCCCGGACTGGCCCTGATGGCGGATGCGGTTCACAAGCACGGCGCATTGGCGGGGATTGAACTTAATCATAACGGACTCGACGCCTCGAATATTTATTCGCGCTCCACACCACTTGGGCCGCGTGCCACGAGCACCATCGGTGGTTCGGGTTATGACCCGGTGCAGGCGCGCCGCATGGACAAGCAGGACATCCGCGATTTGCGGCGCTGGCATCGAGATGCGGCCTTGCGTTCCAAGCGCGCCGGCTTTGACATTATCTATTGTTACGCCGGTCATGGCTTGACCCTTGCCATGCAATTCATGATGCGCCGCTATAACGACCGCACGGATGAATATGGCGGCAGTCTCGAAAATCGTGTGCGCCTGTTTCGCGAATTGATCGAGGACACAAAAGATGTGGTCGGCGATACATGCGCGGTGGCTGTGCGTTTTGCAGTGGATGAACTGCTCGGTGAGGACGGCATCACGCATCAGGGTGAAGGTCACGATATTGTGGCGATGCTGGCCGAGCTGCCTGACCTGTGGGATGTAAATATCAGCAACTGGCCGAATGATTCAGCCACATCGCGCTTCGACAAGGAAGGCCATCAGGAAAAATATATTTCCTTCGTCAAAAAACTCACGACCAAACCGGTCGTGGGTGTGGGACGTTATACCTCGCCCGATTCAATGGTTTCCGCCATCAAGCGCGGCGTGCTGGATATGATCGGCGCGGCGCGGCCTTCGATTGCCGATCCGTTTTTGCCGGAGAAAGTTAAACAAGGCCGCATCGAAGATATCCGCGAATGTATCGGTTGCAACATCTGCATCACTGGCGACACGCGTTACGTCCCAATTCGATGCACGCAGAATCCAACAATGGGTGAGGAGTGGCGGCGCGACTGGCATCCTGAAATTATTGCGCCGAAGAAAACTGGGAAAGACATCATGGTGGTCGGCGCGGGCCCGGCCGGTTTGGAAGCTGCACGCGCTTTGGGTCAGCGCGGCTATGCGGTCACGCTGCTCGAAGCCCGCAAGGAACTTGGCGGACGCGTCCTGCGCGAATCGGCTTTGCCTGGTCTCAACGAATGGCGGCGCGTCATGGATTGGCGCGTCACACAAATTGGCAAACTTCGCAACATCCAAGTTTATCCGTCCAGCCCGATGACCGCCGCTGAAATTCTCGAAGCAGGCGCGCAAAATATTATCGTTGCCACCGGCGCGCAATGGCGGCGCGATGGACTTGGTCGAACTTTGTGGAAACCGATCAAAGGCCACGATTTGCCGAACGTCTTCACCCCCGATGATTTTATGGAATCCAACGGCTCGCCGTTGGGCCTTCAGAAAACTTCACGCGTCGTGATCTACGATGACGATCATTATTACATGGGCGGCGTGCTGGCTGAACTGCTGGTGCAAAATGGATGCACGGTGACTCTGGTCACGCCTGCGCCTTTTGTTTCTTATTGGACTCGCTTCACGCTCGAACAGGAACGCATCCAAAAGCGACTCATGCACTTGGGCGTGACCCTGATCCCGCGCCACGTTCTTTCCGCCCTCACAGCGGACTCCGTTACCCTGACCGATACCATCCTCGATAGATCCATCACCCAACCCGCCGATGCCGTGGTCATGGTCACCGAACGCATTTCCAACGACGGCCTTTATCACAACCTCCAACCCGCACTGACGGATGGCAGACTCAAATCCCTGCGCCTGATCGGCGATGCCGAAGCGCCCAAC
>JAKAMM010000136.1 GCA_021812905.1 Chloroflexota bacterium
AAGTCCAATCGAGTTGCAGATTGCCGATGTGCATCCACTGCGCCAAAAAGACAGAGACCGCTTCGGGATGCTGGGCCACCGAATAGGCCAGCAGGACCGAAACAACGAATGCCAAACCGGACGCCAAACTGGCCACCGTTCCGATGACTTTTTCGCTGAACCGGCCGCCGAAGATGATGTTGACCAGCAAACCAATGATGGGGAAAAATACGATCCAGGGGGCGAGATAAAAGAACGTCATGTGTTATCCCTTGAGGCTGTTCATCTCGTCAATGTTGATGCTGTGCTTCGTGCGGAAGATGGCAACCAGCAAGGCCAGGCCCACCGCAACTTCAGCGGCGGCCACGGTCATGACGAAGAAGACGAAAATCTGTCCGCTCAAATTTTGATAGGAGCGGGCGAAGGCCGCGAACGCAAGGTTGGCGGCGTTGAGCATCAACTCGACGGACATGAAGATGATCAGCGGGTTGCGGCGGATGAGCACACCCAGCGCCCCGATGGTGAAAAGCATAGCGGAAAGCGCGACATAATACGTAACGGGCATCATGGCTTTTTCTCCTTTAGCGTCAGGACAATCGCGCCGACCATCGCAACCAGCAACAGAACGGATGTCACTTCAAACGGAAGAAGATATTGATTAAATAAGGCATTGCCGATGGCTTGTGGGCTGCCAAACGTTTCCACTGGTTGCGGAATTTCCCCGCTGGCGGCTTTGCGGACGAAGAGCAGATAAACCGATTCCCCAGCCAGGATCAAGGCAAGGATAAAAGCCAGTGGTCTCTGCCAGGGCAATGCTTTCGATGCAGGCAAAACAGCCGTGCCGAGCAGCATGATGACGAACAGGAACAGCACCATGATCGCGCCCGCATATACACTGACCTGCGCCATGGCAATGAACGGCGCGTTGAGCAGGATGTAAAAGATCGCCACCGTGCCAAAGTTCAACACGAGGAAGAGCGCCGAGTACACCGCGCTTTTACTGAGCAACATGCCGAAGGCGGTGGCGATGGCGACAAGTGCGAGAATGGAAAACACAATGAAGTCAGTGGTCATAAACAACCTTTTGATTAGCGGTCACTAATCGGTGGAATCTTTCATCTCAGGCACCGAGCGTGTAAACACTCCAGCGCTTGTTTTCTGCGGCGTGGTCTGTGCGGCATTCGCCACGGATTCGAGCAGCATCTCTTTGGGATAAATGGCGTTACGGCGGTCGGTGAAGGATAACTCGTAGTTATCGCCAAGCACAATCGCCTCGGTCGGACAGGCGTCTTCGCAGAACCCACAATAGATACAGCGCAGCATGTTGATCTCATAAGTGGACGCGTAGCGTTCGCCGGGCGAGAAGCGTTTCTCGTCGGTGTTGGCCGAAGCCTCGACGAAGATCGCGTCCGATGGGCAGGCCGCCGCGCATAACGAGCATCCGATGCACTTTTCCAAACCGTTATCGTAGCGCTTCAAAACGTGCCGACCACGGAAGCGCGGTTTAACCGGTTTCTTCTCTTCCGGATATTGAACCGTCACCACCGGATCGAAAATCATGGATTTGAACGTGGTCCACAGGCCGCGTCCCAATTCTTTAAGCATGAGCCACCTTCCTTCTCAGCGATTTGTTCACCAGTAAAGCCGCGATGAGTCCTGCCGCAATGGACAAGATGGGGATGATCCAAATGTAAACCGCGCCCAATTGACCTGCCATCACAACACCGATCGCTGTGATGAAGACAACCGCCAGCGAGAGCGGCAGAAGCACCTTCCAGCCGAACGCCATCAAACGGTCGTAGCGGATGCGCGGCCAAGTGGCGCGGATCCAGATCATGACGAACAGCAACAAGACAACTTTGATCAGCAAATAGACAGGGCCAAGCAAGGGCCAACGATCCACGAATGGACCGAGATAACCGCCGAAATACAATGTGGCCCCGATCATGCTGACCACGATCATCTTCTCGTATTCAGCCATGAAAAACAGCGCAAACTTCATTCCGGAATATTCAGCGTGATAACCCGCCGTCAATTCCTGCTCCGCTTCGGGCATATCGAACGGCGCGCGGTTGACCTCCGCCAGAACCGCGATCATAAAGATCACCGCGCCCATCGGCTGGATGACCACGAACCACATCCCCGCCTGTTGATTGACGATGTCGATCAGGCGCATGGAATTGCCCAGCATAATGGCGACCACAATGCTGAGCCCAAGCGCGATTTCGTAGGAGATCATTTGCGCCGTGGAACGCATCCCGCCGAGCAGGGCATATTTATTGTTCGACGACCAGCCCGCCAGCACGATACCGTAAACCGCGATCGAAGCAATCGCCGTTAGATACAGCACGCCGACATTGATATCCGCCACATAGAGCGTGATCACACGGTTGGTGAACGGCAGTATGAAACTCGTGCCAAGCGGAATAACCGCCGCGATGATCATGGCTGGCACCACTGTTACGATTGGCGCAATAAAGAAGACCAACTTGTCCGCAGTCGAAGGCGTGAGCTCTTCCTTGAAGATCAACTTGACCGCGTCCGCAACCGGTTGTAACAAACCCTGCGGCCCGGCGCGGTTCGGCCCAACGCGCACCTGGATTTTTGCCAATGCGCGGCGTTCATATAAAGTCAGGTAGGCAAAGCCCGTCAGGACCGCAAAGATCAAGACAAAGCCTTTGATCGCCCATTCAATCCACATCGTGTAATCCATCGCTACCTCACCGCGGCCTTTTTACCAACCTTCAAACCTGCCTCGGTCGGCTCATTGATCGGCAATCCCATCGAGCGCGGCATAAGCACCACACCCGCCGGGATCGTATCGTCAATTTTCACAACCACTTCTTTGCTGACACCATCCAGACTCAACTTCACGCGTTCGCCCGCTTCGATCTCCAATTCCTTGGCGGCAGACGGATGCAGCGCGACAAACGTTTCGCCGATGCGCTGATCCAGCAATTCAGCCGACGCGACTGTCACGCCGCGGTCATAAAGTTTTGTGACCGGCACGGCCAGCAATTTATTTTCTTTTGGACGAAGAGCCGCAACTTTCGGAAGCCGGGGCAGGGTCACCTTTTCGCCGCGTGACGCGGCGTTTGACAACTGCACGCCCAGGCCTTGCTTGTTCTCGTAAGTCGTACCACCGTAATACAAGTCGCCGCGCCCGACGATCGGCCACTGCTCCTTGATTTCGGCCAGCTTGGCATAATTCAAACCCGCAAAAGTCGGCAAATCAGCGGCCATAATCTCGAAAACCACCGAAGCCGACGTGCCCTCGAGGATAACGCCCATCTGTCTGGCGACCTGCGAAGTGATGGCGTAATCAGGCTTGGTCTCGCCGAAAGCCGGTACAGCCGGATAGAAGCGTTGCACACGGCGCTCGCCCGAAGTAAAGGTCCCCTCGCGCTCAGTGTAAGCCTGTGCGGTAAAAACCACATCCGCAAGTTTGGCAGTCTCGGTCTCAAACAAATCCTGAACCGCAACAAATTTCGCGGAGTTCAAAGCCTTGGCCAAAGCCGGGTCATCGCCCGCCGGGTCCGCGCCGACAATATAAACCGTTTTGCCTTTGAGAGCCGCCACAAGATTTTCTTCGGGACGGAAACCGATCTCCCACGCACCTTGATCGTTGGCGCGCTGCCACACACCGACCAAACCATTGTTCGGCCTGCCGACGTGTTCTGTGTCATTCAGTGCGCGAGCACAGGCAATTGCCAAAGCGGACGAACCTTCGAGTCCAAGCCCGTCGCTTCCGAACAGGACCACGGCATTGTCAGCCTTCGTAAAGGCATCGCCGACTTTACCTTTTTTAGTTAAGTCTTGAACGGTCTTTACTTCGTCGCCATACGAATATCGAATAACGAAATCCGAATATCGCTCCAGCTTGGTCTCGCGCGGGTTGGCAACGATCAACGTCGCGCCGCGTTCGGCGGCCTGTTTGACTCTCAAGTACCAAATCGGCGCTTCTTCATATAGATCGGAAGCCGCGACAACGATCGTCGTTCCTTTTCCCATCTCGGCAAAGTTCGTGCCTGCGCCGACACCGACCAGCGAGGTCAAATCGCCGCCACCCATGTTTGAATAAAGAACCGCCTTGCCGCCAACCTGATCCGCAAGCGATTTCAAGTTGAACAAATCTTCATTGGACAAACGTCCCGAAGCCAGAACAACAAAATTCTTTTTGGCCTCCGCAAATGCCGTACCGGCGGCCTTGGTCGCGGCGTCCCACGAAGCCTTTGCCAGTTTGCCATCCTTGCGGACAAGCGGCTTGCTCAAACGCGCATCGCTCTCGGCATAGTGATATGCAAAGCGGCCTTTATCGCAAATCCACGTTTCGTTGACTTCTTCGTTCTGCCGCGGCATGACGCGTTTGATGACGATCTTGCCATCCGCCCTGGCTTCACGGCGTGTGTTGAAGGTTGTGTTGCAACCAACCGGGCATTGCGAACAAATCGAAGCAGACGCGTCCAACTCCCACGCACGGGCGCCAAAGCGGAAGTCGGCGGTGGTCAACGCGCCGACCGGGCAGATGTCAGTGGTGTTGCCCGAAAAAACGGAATCAAATCCAGGGTCCGATAATGAGACAATCTGGGTCGAACGGCCGCGTTCATCGAAGTCTATCACCGCGTCGCCCGCGATCTCATCCTGAAAACGGATACAACGCGCACACTGGATGCAGCGTTCCTGATCGAGGAAGATGAGTTCGCCGAGTGGGACATTTTTGGCGAGGTGCATTTTCTCATCGTACAAGTAGCGGCTCTGCCCCGGACCGTGAGCCATTGTCAGGTTCTGGAGAGGACACTCACCGCCCTTATCGCAGATCGGACAATCGAGTGGGTGCGAAGTCAATAGAAATTCAAGATTGTCCTTTTGCCCGGCTTTGGCTTTGTCAGATTGCGTCAGAACAACCATACCCTCCGAAACAGGATTTGTGCAGGCCGTTTCAAGTTTGGGCATGAATTGAAGTCTGGGCTGGCCTTTATCATCAAGAATGGCTTTGCCTGTGGCGCGGTCGATCATCGGGCGGCCAATCTCAACCATACACTGACGGCACATACCAACCGGTTCCATCTTGGGATGGTAGCAGAAGACGGGCACGTCAATGCCCGCTATTTTGGCCGCATCCACAACCAACATCCCTTGCGGGACGGTTATTTTTTTATCATCAATCGTCAACGTTACTTGTTTTGTCATAAGTCTCCGAGGAAACGTAATGCGTAGTGAGTAATTCGTAAAGGCGTTTCACGCATCACGCATTACGGATTATGTACTTTGAAATCCTGTGGAAATCTTTCGATCCCGGTCACCACTGCCATCGTGGAGAACTCGCCCAAAGGACACAGGCATTTGCCCTGCATTTGTTTGGCAACGTTGAGAAGCAAATCCACAGTAGCCGTCGAATGTTTGCCATCACGAATATCATCGATCAAGTGCATCATCCAATAGGTACCTTCGCGGCAGGTGGTGCATTTTCCGCACGATTCGTGTTTGAAGAAATGGAT
>JAKAMM010000137.1 GCA_021812905.1 Chloroflexota bacterium
CAAATGGATACGAATTACGCGGCGTCCACGCGCAACCAGCGTTTCATAATCGCCGAGCGCCTGCGCACGGATCAACGTCCCAAACGTCATACCTTCATTTGGAATTTGAATATCTTTCTCAGCGTCCGCGATAATTTGAATGAACAGTCCTGTGTTCGGACCGCCTTTATGAAATTGTCCCGTTGAATGTTGGAAGCGCGGACCGAAGCCGGTCGTCACTGCGCATTTCGTCCTGGCGCGGATCGCCACACGCATAGCTTGCAAAGAAACATTTATCTTTTCGTTGCGCGGCAAATAAGCATTGATGGCGACGTAGTCTCTGCTTTTCGCCTGCGCCAAGAATTCAGCCAGCGCAGACTTCGCATCTTTCAACTCGACCGATTTACCCTCGTCCAATTTTCCGCTTGACTGATATTCTGCGATCTTGGCCTTCGTACGATTTTTGCTATCCTGCACATCGGGCTGGTCAAAGGCATTAACGCCGATAATATGGCAGGCCACCGAAGTCGCAATTTCCCAACGGAAGAATTCAGCGGCCAGCGAATAAGAATCGGGGATGGAAAATTCAATGATCGGATGACCTGCATCTCGCAAAACTTTCAGGCTTGCATCCAATTCACCGGTTTGACGCAAATAAACGAACAGACGATCATTTCCATAAACGGACTCGTCACCAATTGGCTCCATCGGCACGGGCAGGATTCCCTTGCCATGTTTGCCACTCGATTCAGCGATGACCTGTTCGATCCAGCTTGCAAACGAGGACAACGGCGCATCAGCCAGGACCGTCAGCTTGTCGCGACCCGCCAAAGCGGACTCAGCCACGACGGCTCCCAGCGCCAAACCCGGGTTGCGCGCTGCCGGGACATTCGCCTCACACTGACGTCTCATCAAATCAGCATTATCAAGCAGACGATTTAAATCAATTCCAAGCAACGCAGCTGGAACCATGCCAAAATCCGTCAGCGCGGAATATCGTCCGCCAACGGTTTCATCGGAAGAGAAGATTTTCCTGAAGCCGCGTTCGCGCGCCAATTTTTCGAGCGATGTTCCGGGGTCGGTGGTGGTAATAAAGTGCGAGCCATCGTGTTTGCTCAATTCCCAGAAATAGTCGAGTGCGGCCATGACTTCTGCCGTGCCTCCCGATTTGCTGGCGACGATGTACAAACTTTTTTTAGGCGGGAAATTCTTCGCGGCCAGCGCGACTTGCGCGGGGTCGGTGGAATCAAGAATGGCAAGCAGCCCCCCTCCGGCTCCCCCCATTTTCTCCGAAAATGGGGGGAGAGAAGTCTGGAAAATCAAAGAGAAAACTTCGGCGGTGAGCGATGAGCCACCCATGCCCAAAACCAAAACGCGATCCATTCCGGCTTTGCGGACTTCATCCGCGAAAGATTGATAGCTTGGCAAAAGTGCGCGCGCTTTTTCGATGGAATCCAACCAACCCAAACGAATCTTGACTTCGGCCTGACCAGCCGGATCAGATGCCCACAAAGTTGGGTCATGTGCCCACAGACGCGCGGGAACGGAATCAGTTTCGAGCTTGGCGATCTGCTTTGAAACGGCGTCCGCCAAAGGTCCAAGTGAAGAGGCGGCGTTCTTGCGTCTATCATCAATTGTTTTCAGCAAACCCGTAAACGCGTCGGCAAAGGCCTTAACGCCTTCGTCTTCGAGCTCCTGAGTCATGACATCCATCGAGATGCCCTGCTTCTCAAGTTGAGCCAGCGCATCTTTTGATTTATCGAGATCGCGCGTGATGATGATCTCGGCCTTGCCGTGATCACGGAAAGCGTCCAACGTAGCGGGCGGCACAGTGTTGACCGTGTGCGCGCCGATGAGATTGTCAACATAGATGGTGTCGGGATAAGCGGGATTTTTCGTGCTGGTCGAAGCCCACAGCGGACGTTGGAAGCGCGCGCCTTTTGATTTCAATTTTTCCCAACGCTCGCCCGCAAATGTTTTTTGAAATTCATCGTAAGCAAGTTTTGCATTTGCAATCGCGGCCAGACCGCGCAACGGTGAATCTTCGGGAAGTTTCGGATCGATCTTTGAATCGACACGCGAAACAAAGAACGACGCGACCGACGCAATGCGCTCGATGGGATGACCCGCGGCGAGACGATCTTCAAGGCCGCTAAAATACGCATCCATGACTTCGGCGTAACGAGCCAGCGAGAAGATGAGCGTAACATTGATGTTGAGTCCCGATGCAATCGCTTTACGAATGGCAGGCACGCCAGCTTTGGTGGCTGGAATTTTTACCATCAAGTTCGGACGCGAGACACGCGCCCAAAGCTGCTGGGCCTGCATGGCGGTCTTTTCGGTATCGTTGGCGATTAATGGGCTGACCTCGATACTGACGTAACCATCGCCGCCGCTGGTTTCTTCGTAAAGTGGGAGGAACAGGTCGGTCGCGGCGCGAATGTCTTCGATGGCAAGTTCCCAGAAGATTTTCTCCGCATCCCAGCCCGCCCAGGCAAGCGGAATCAACGCGGCATCATAATCGTTTGTTTTTGCAATCGCGTTGTTGAAAATGCTCGGATTGGACGTCACGCCGCGAATGTCGCCGCGTTCAATCATGGCTTTGAGTTCGCCGTTCTCCAACAGTTTGCGCTGGATGTTGTCGTACCAGAGGGATTGGCCGAGTTTCGTTAGATTTTCAATTGGGTTCATAGTATCTCTCGTTTTCAAGTTTACAGGTTGGAAGGTTGGAAGGTTCACAAGTTTACAGGTTGGAAGGTTGACAAGTTAGACTTCGTACTCAGCGAAGTCTTCACGAAGTTTCTGTGATTGAGGGTGTGTTTCAAGATAAGCGATGAAGCGGGCAATTTGGCGAGAGGCTTTCTCGGCCATCGCAAATGCTTTCCTAAATTGTTCTTGAGAAATGTATTCAAGTCGTGAGAAACATATAACTGGGATCGGACTTCGCCAGCAGACGCTTTTGCAATTCCCAAATACCGAATGAAAAGCGCTTGTGTTTGGCTTTCAAATCCTTCTGAAATATTACTCATTACCGAAACAGATGCGCGACGAATCTGATCCTTCAATCCAAAATCACGGGAAAATTTTGCTTCTTCCGTGTGGAAATAAATCAACTTCGTTAATTCACGCGCTGTTTGCCATGCTTCAATTTCCTCAAAGCGCGTAATTGTTGACATAATTCTTCTCCTGTTACTTGGTGAGTGAGTTTTCAAGTTGGAAAGTTGACAAGTTGACCTGCAAACTTTCTAACTTTCCAACTTGCCAACGTCTTCAAGTTTACGAATCTTCCCAACGCGCCTTGCAAGCCTTTCGCCGCCGGGTTCGTTGCCTTGATAGCGCGCATTCAAAAACGCGAGGATGAGCGCCTTCGCAAGTTCCGATCCGATCACTCGACCGCCGAGGCACAACACATTCATGTTATCGTGCAAAACGCCTTGCGCGGCAGAATATGTGTCGTGGCAGATCGAAGCATACACGCCCTTCATTTTGTTTGCGGCAATGCACGCACCGACGCCCGAACCGCACACCAAAACTCCCCGTTCAGCATCACCAGCTTGAATCGCGCGCCCGACTTTTTCGGAATAATCGGGATAATCCACTGGCTCGACACTATTCGTTCCCAAGTCGATCGGCTCGTGCCCGGCGGCACGCACCGCGTCCAAGACAGTTTGTTTCAGCGGAAAACCCGCATGGTCAAAACCAACAGCAACTTTCATTTCCGTCTCGCTTTATTTTTTGTCGTCTTCGCAGATTTTTTCGTCGCGCCTTTTTTCTTTGGTAAAATGGATTTCGCCTGTGCAAGAACATTTTCCATCGTAAAGCCGAATTTTTCGAACAGGATTTGTGCAGGCGCCGAAGCGCCGTAATGATCGATGGCGATTATTTTTCCAGCGGACCCGGCGTATCTTTCCCAGCCGAGGCTGGCTCCCGCTTCGACGGCAATTCGCGCCGTGACCTTTTTCGGCAGCACAGACTCGCGATAGGCATGATCCTGTTTCTCGAACAATTCCCATGAAGGGAACGACACCACGCGCACGCTGCGTCCCTGCTCTGCGAGTTTTTGCGCGGCTTCGTAAATCAATCCAACCTCCGAGCCGGACGCCATCAAAATAATCTCCGGCGTCTTCTTTCCAAAGCTGGCGAGAATGTATGCGCCTTTTTCCACAGTTGGAAGATTTGAACCCTTCGACATGCTCGGGGCGGCGGGTTGGAAAGTTGGAACGTTCTGACGAGTCAAGGCCAACGCCGTCGGGCCGTGACGATTCTCGAGGGCGACTTTCCAGGCCTGGGCTGTCTCGTTCGCATCGGCTGGCCGGATCACGGTCAGGTTTGGAATCGCTCGCAATCCGGCCAATTGTTCGATGGGCTGATGCGTCGGGCCATCTTCGCCGAGGCCGATGCTATCGTGTGTAAAAACAAAAATGGATGGGACGTGTGAAATGGCCGCAATGCGAATGGCGGGTTTGTTGTAATCAGAAAAGATCAGGAAAGTTCCGCCATAGGCAACGAGGCCGCCAAACAAATTCATGCCATTCAAGGCCGCGGCCATGGCGTGTTCACGCACGCCAAAATGGAAGTTGCGTCCCTGCGGAGATTCTTTCTCAAAGTCTGTCGCTCCATCAATTCTTGTGTTGTTCGACGGAGCCAAATCCGCTGAGCCGCCGATGAGCTCGGGAAGTTTGGCGGCCAACGCGTTGATGGTTTTGCCTGAAGCCACGCGGGTCGACATGCCTTTCGGGTCAACGGCAAAGGTTGGCAAAGCGGATTTCCAACCTTTGGGCAACTCGCCTTTCAAGCGACGATCCAATTCCGCACCAAGTTCAGATTGAACTTTTTTATAGTCTGAAAGTTTAGTATTCCAATCCTGCTCACACTGCGAGCCTTGCTCAAGGGCTTCGCGATAAAACTTCAGCACGTCATCAGGGATGAAGAAACGCGGTTCCAGCGGCCAGCCCAAATTATTTTTGGCGGCGTTTAATTCATCATCGCCCAAAGGTTCGCCATGCGCCTTGGATGTATCCTGCTTATGGGGCGCGCCAAACCCGATGTGCGTGCGGCACATAATGATGGAAGGCCGCGGGTCCGCTTTGGCGGCCTGGACGGCAAGATCAATCGCTTCGACATCGTTGCCATCTTCTATTTTCTGGACATGCCAGTTATAGGCGGCAAAACGCGCGGCCCGATCTTCGGTGAAAGCCAAACTGGTTGGACCATCAATTGAGATGTGATTGTCATCGTAAAGATGGATCAAGTGTCCCAACTGCAGATGTCCTGCCAGCGAGGCAGCTTCAGACGAAATGCCTTCCATCAAGTCGCCGTCGGTCACGATGGCATAAATGTAATTGTCGAAGAGTTCGGGCGAGAAAGTCGCGGCCAGATGCGCCTGCGCGATGGCCATACCAACGCCGGTCGCAAATCCCTGGCCAAGTGGACCAGTCGTCATTTCCACGCCAGGAGTTAATCCGTATTCGGGATGTCCG
>JAKAMM010000002.1 GCA_021812905.1 Chloroflexota bacterium
TCTCAACCCTGCAATACGGCTTATTATTTTGTAGAAACATCCAACACCATTGGGTCAACTTGACATTGCCTTGCCCTGTGCTAAAATTGCCTCACTATGATTGAGGACAGCCCACTGGTACGCTTCGTGTGGTTGCCTCGTCCCTTTTATGGAGGGTCGTCTTGACCAATAATCGTACGCAACAAATGGTGGACCGTCTGCGCGAACTTCAGGCTTCCTCTCCCGATATTGAGGCTTCCGCTGTTGTCAGTGTTGACGGCCTGCCGATTGCTTCGGCCCTGCCACAGGGCGTTGAAGAAGATCGCGTCTCTGCTATGTCCGCCGCCATGCTTTCCCTCGGCGAACGTATCGCCAACGAATTGGGGCGCGGTTCCCTTGAGCAGGTTTATATCAAGGGCGAAAAAGGATATGTGATGTTGATGTCGGTTGGTCAAGATGCCGTTCTGACTGCTCTCGCCCGCGAACAGGCCAAACTCGGACTTATCTTTTTGGATATGCGTCGAGCCGCCGAAGATCTTACAAAATTGATCTAGTGGAGATTGCATGAGTCCTCTTCAAAAATCTGGCCTGTATTATCCCAATAAATTTGGCTTGATCATTATCAAGTCGCTTGAGGAAGTTATGGGCAGGAATGGTTTGAATGCCATTCTTAACCTTGCCGGTTTAAATAACTACGTTGAAAATTATCCCCCTGATAATCTCGAAAAAAGCTTAGACTTTGTCGAGCTGTCCGCGATTGGCACCGGGCTGGAAGAAATGTATGGTCCGCGCGGCGGGCGCGGCCTTGCGCTGCGTGCCGGGCGCGCAACTTTTTCCGATGCACTGAAAAATTTTGGCGCTCTGGCCGGTGTGGCCGACCTGGCGTTCGTGGTTCTCCCGCTTCATGCCAAACTGCGGATCGGTCTGCCTTCAATGGCGAAGATCTTTAGTCAGTTGAGCGACCAGCACAGCACGTTCGAAGAAAAAGATAATGAATATATTTTCACCATTCATAAGTGCCCCTGTTGTTGGGGACGTCACGATGCCGACAAACCCGTTTGCTTCATCGCGACCGGCCTTCTACAGGAAGGACTCAAGTGGATCTCGGGCGGTAATGAATTCCGCGTGAATGAGTCCAAGTGCGTGGCAGTTGGTGATGATGTCTGCGAATTTGTCATCCAAAAAGAACCCATTTCATAGCGGGGTGGTTGTGGCAGACGCCAAATCGAAGATCCTGATCGGTGAAGATGATCTCGACGTAGCTGAAATACCCCCCGTTTCGGGTCGCTTCGCCAGCGCCGAGCAGCTCAAAGTCGAGTTGCTGAGACGGAAACGTTAGGAGTTTGTTTGCGCATCGCAGTTGTCATCCCAACTTATAACGAAGCGGAGAACCTGCCCAAACTGGTCTCCGCTTTATTTACGCTTCCGCTCGACCTTCATCTTTTGATCGTGGACGACAACAGTCCCGACGGAACCGGCCGCATTGCAGACGAATTAGCGATGAAGGATTCGCGCGTGCGAGTTCTTCACCGTGCAGGGAAGCTGGGATTGCGCTCCGCATATCTCGAAGGCTTCCGCCTCGTTCTGGACGATGGGGCGGATGCCGTTCTGCAAATGGACGCCGACTTTTCGCATGATCCCGCCAAAATTCCCGCCATGGCCGAGCTTCTTAAATCTTATGATATCGTGCTTGGTTCACGTTACATCAAAGGCGGCTCGGTGGATGAGCAGTGGCCGCTCTGGCGTAAACAGCTTTCCGCATTTGGAAACTTTTACGCCCGCACAATTTTGGGCATGCCCCTGCATGATGTGACCACCGGTTTTCGTCTCTGGCGGCGTGCGACTCTTTTGGGCATGCCATTCAATCGTATCCAATCCAGCGGTTATATTTTTCTGGTAGAGATGGCCTATCTCGCTCACTGCCTCGAATACAAAATTGGAGAAGTTCCCATCTATTTCGCCGACCGCCGCTGGGGCAAATCCAAGATGTCATTTAAGATACAAGCTGAGGCCGCCATGCGGGTTTGGTCTGTCTGGTGGAATTATCGCGATCTGCGGCGCAAAGGCCGGGCCGCACGCGTGGGATAAAGCATCGCCTGCGGTTTTGATTTTGTTTCACTCAGGGCGGTTATAATTGTCTTCATGCCAACCAAGTTAACTCATCTCGATGAAAGCGGACGCGTTCACATGGTGGACGTCGGCCCCAAACCGGATACCGAGCGCATTGCGGTAGCTCGCGGCGAAGTCCACATGAAGAAAGAGACGTTTGACCTGATCCGCGCTGGACAGATCAAAAAAGGCGACGTGTTGACAATTGCCCAGATCGCGGGTATCACCGCATCCAAGCGGACCTCTGACCTGATCCCGTTGTGTCATCCTTTGCCGCTCACCCAAGTCGACGTAACCCTCGCGCTCGACGAATCTTTGCCCGGCATCATCATTACGGCCACGACAAAGACTACCGGCAAAACCGGCGTCGAGATGGAAGCCCTGACCGCCGTCTCAGTCGCGGCGCTGACGATTTATGATATGGCCAAAGCCGCCGAGAAGACCATGCGCATCCAGAATATTCGCTTGGTCGAAAAGCATGGCGGTCGAAGCGGTGACGTAGTGAATGAATAAAAATTTTTGAGGTTTGAAATGTCCGTGAAAATCCTATTCTTTGCCAACCTGCGCGACCGCGCTGGGACAAAATCTCTTGAGCTCGAAATCTCGGAAGGCACAACTGTGCAGGGATTGAAAGATCAGATCGCGCGCGATTATCCAAATCTCAAACAATCCATGCAAGCTGTATTGATCTCTATCAATCGCGAATATGCTTTTGACGAAGCAGTCGTCGCGGACGGCTCGGAAGTTGCCATGTTCCCACCGGTCAGCGGGGGATGATAAACCTTCAACATGCAACCTTCAAACCTGCCAACTGTTTTCTCCATCACCGAAGACGAGATTGATCTCAACGATCTGCTCGCAAAGATCACGCTGACCTCAACAGGAGCAGCCGCAATCTTTACCGGCATGGTGCGCGGAGTTACAGCGCGCGAAAACCCGCACGAAACTGCCTATCTCGAATACGAAGCCTATGTCCCGATGGCCGAAGCCAAAATGAAGCAAGTCGCCGACGAGATCCGTGTCAGGTGGCCGGTCATCGAAGGCATTGCCATTGTCCAGCGCATCGGTAAACTTTATCCAAAGACGCCAACCGTGCTTATCGCCTGCACTGCCGCTCATCGCGATACCGGTGTCTTCGACGCTGCGCGTTATGGCATTGATCGCCTGAAGGAAATTGTTCCGGTCTGGAAGAAAGAAGTCAGCCCCGACGGTGAATCCTGGGTCGAAGGCGATTACATTCCGAAGCCGGGCGAGTAAAAGAGGAATAGCCAGCATGTCTTTTCCTTTGGAAACAGAACGTCTTATTATCCGTCCCTTCCGTGACGCGGATGTTGATTCTTTTCTCGCCTATCGCAACGACCCTGAAGTCGCCAGGTATCAAGGCTGGGGTTTTCCGTATTCTCGCGAGAAAGCGGTCGAATTCATTGCCCAGATAAAAACAGTAAGCCCCGTTGCAGTTGGCATAAATTATCAAGCCGCCATCGAGGACAAGGAAACAGGCGAATTGGTTGGTGATCTTTTCTATCTGCTGGGACAGGGCGATTCCCCACAAGCCCGCGTTGGATATACTTTGTCGCGCTTGCATTGGAAAAAAGGATATGCGAGTGAAGCGACGGCGCGCCTGCTGGATTTCTTTTTTTCTGAACTTGCTGTTCATCGTGTGGTTGCAGATTGCGATACAGAGAATACGGCATCTGTTCGGTTGTTGGAACGGCTCGGTTTTCGGCGTGAAGCCCATTTCATCGAGAGTTTCTGGATGGGGAATTATTGGGGCGACGAATACTATTACGGCATTCTCGAGCGCGAGTGGAAAAAATGAAAATTGCCTGCACGAATTGCGGACAGAAATATCCGGATAGCGGCATGCCGTATCAATGTCCAAATTGCGGCGGATTATTTGACTTGGCCGCGCCTTTGACCTTCAACCTTCCACCTTCAACATCCAACCGTCCTGGCATCTGGCGCTACGCCTCTTCCTTTGACCTTGATGTGGCTCCCGTTTCATTGGGCGAAGGCAACACTCCGCTCGTTCCCGCTAAAGCTTTTGGCCGCGAAGTTTTTTTCAAATGCGAATATTCCAATCCAAGCGGGTCATTCAAAGATCGCGGCTCGGCGACTCTGGTGGCGGCCATGCAAGCGCGCGGCGTGACCGAAGCCATCGAAGATTCTTCTGGTAACGCAGGCGCATCCTTCGCGGCGTACGCGGCGCGTGCGGGAATCAAAGCGCGCGTGTTTGTGCCTGAATCTGCTTCGGGGCCAAAGCGACTACAAATCGAAATGTATGGCGCAGAATTGATACCTGTGCCTGGTCCGCGTGCAAACGCGTCGGAAGCGGTTCGCAAGGCTGCCGAGGCTGGAATGATTTATGCCAGTCATGCTTATTTGCCATTCAACATTCCCGGCTATGCCACTTGCGCGTACGAAATTGTCGAGCAGCTCGGACGCGCTCCCGGCGCGGTCATCATTCCCGCCGGTCAGGGCGGACTCGTGCTTGGCATGGGGCGCGGCTTTGAAGCAATGTTGAATGCCGACATGGTCGAAAATATGCCGATGCTGGTCGGCGTGCAGGCCAGCGCCTGCCAGCCGCTGGTTGCGCTTTGGAACCATGGTACGATGGACGGCGTCAGCGATAACCAGACAGTGGCGGAAGGCGTGCGCGGGCGTTCGTTGCGGGCAAAGGCTGTCGTTGAGATGACGCGTCGAAGCGGCGGCCGCTTTATGTCCGTGGATGAAGCGTTTATCCTGTCCGGGCGTGACGCATTAGCGCGTCTGGGGTTTTATGTAGAGCCTACGTCGGCGCTCGTCTGGCACGCGTTGGAGGAAAATATTCTAAGTTTGCCCGATCCGGTTGTGGTTGTGCTGACCGGTTCAGGTTTGAAATCGTTGAGCGAATAACGGAGGTTTTATGGAACGCATTGTTATCACGGGCATGGGCACGGTCAACCCGCTGGGCTTGAATGTGGCCGAGACGTGGAAAAATGTGACCAACGGCGTTTCGGGTGTGGCGCCCATCGCGCAGTTCGACGCCAGCAATTTACAGGTGCAGATTGCCTGTGAACTGAAAGGCTTTGAGCCGGATAAATTTATGGACGCCAAGGAGTCCCGTCGCCGTGATCGTTTTGAACAGATGGCGACCGCAGCCGCGAATGAGGCTCTGAGAAATTCGGGCTTGGAAATCACAGATTCCAACACAGCTCGCACCGGTGTGATCATTTCTTCTGCGATTGGAGGATTGAAATCTTTTCAGGATGCGGTTATCACGGATGTGACCGAAGGGCCGCGGCGCGTCAGCCCGTTTTTGATCCCGATGCTGATGTCGAATGGCGGCGCAGGCATTGTGGCGATCGATCATGGCATTAAAGGTCCGTGCTTCTCTGTTGCATCGGCCTGCGCTTCTGGCGCGGACGGAATTGGCATGGCTTTCATGATGCTGCGCGCTGGGATGATCGATGCTTGTTTGGCGGGCGCATCCGAGTCTACGGTGGCGCATATCGGCGTGGCGGCCTTTGACCGCATCGGCGCCATGTCGCGCCACAATGAGGATTATTCGATGACTCCCCAGCCGTTCGATAGGAATCGCGATGGGCTGGTGATGGGCGAGGGCGCGGCCGTGCTGGCGCTCGAGAGCGAGTCGCACGCCAAAGCGCGCGGTGCGAATATTCTGGCGGAGTTGGCTGGTTATGGGTCAACTGCCGACGCGTATCACGTTACGGCTCCGCAGGAATTCGGGGAGGGCGGCGCGGCGGCCATTCGTCAGGCTTTGTATTCGGCGCAGGCCAACGCAGACGATGTGGGTTACATCAGCGCTCACGGCACGGGAACACAATTGAATGATCAATCAGAGACGCGCGCGGTCAAGGCGGCCTTTGGCGCAGATCTTGCTCATAAAATCCCGATCTCCTCGACCAAGTCCATGACCGGGCATATGATGGGCGCGACCGGCGCGCTGGAAGTTATCTTCTGTGTGCAGGCGGTGCGCGAAGGACTGCTTCCACCCACCATTCATTACGAAACGCCCGACCCCGAATGTGATCTGGACTACATTCCGAACAAGGCGCGTGAGAAAAAGGTCACTATGGCGATCAGCAATGCTTTTGGATTTGGCGGTCACAACGCTGTACTGGCGGTGAGGAAATACCAGTAGGCAGTGGTCAGTAATCAGTGGTCAGTTGTCAGTAAACAGTTTCTAGCCACCTGACAGTTTCATCAGCATGGTGGTCGAGTAGCCCCGAGTGCAGTTCGAGGGGCGTATCGAGACCATATTTACGGGAATTTTCGGTTTTCAGTCGCGGGCTTGTGAAAGCAGAATTTGCGTGCTATAATCCGCCGTCGCTTAAAAAAGAATATATTTTCATATCGTAAGGAAGAATGGCAATGACAGACATGATAAAGGCCGTTGAGGCCAAGAAGAACGAGAATATCCCTGAACTGCGCTCCGGTGATTCTGTTAATGTGCATGTCAAGATCAAAGAAGGCGATCGCGAGCGCATTCAGGAATTCAAGGGCATCGTCATCCGCTTGCGCAAGGGAGGTAACGATGCGAACATTACCGTCCGCCGTATGGCTTCCAACGGCATCGGTGTCGAACGCACTTTCCTGCTCCGTTCGCCGCGCATTGACAAGGTGGTGGTCGAACGCCACAATCAGGTGAACCGCGCGCAGCTCTACTTTATGCGCGGCCGCACGGGCAAGTCGGCCCGACTCAAACAGAAATTCGACTAGACTCAAAAGTCAAAGGGCGCAGGCAACTGCGCCCTTTGACTTTAGCAGGTGACCATGCAACCCATTATCGGAATCACCACAACCGAAGGCAAGAATATTCACGGTTTTTCCACAACTAACTTGATGCAATCATACAGCAAGGCTGTTATGCAGGCGGGCGGTGTGCCGGTTTTGATTCCGTCCATGCTGGCTGAAAGCGGATGGGATGCGCTCTATTCCCGGCTCGATGGGCTGCTTTTCGCCGGCGGCGGGGACATTTCTCTTGAGTATTTTGCAGGCGAAGCGCATCCCCGCATCGATGAAGTGGATCCGTTGCGGGACGTCATTGAAATGAACTTGATCCAAGCCGCAGCCGCAGACGGAAAACCCTTCCTCGGCATCTGCCGCGGAGTGCAGGCTGTCAACGTGGCGTTGGGCGGAACGCTTTATACGCACATTCCTGACCAATTACCAAACGCGCTCGATCATTCATATCCCGGCAACATGTTTACCGTGTTGGTGCATGAAGTCAAGATCGAAGAAGGCACGCACATCGCAGAAGTATTGGGAGAGCCGATTGTCAAGGTCAACAGTTTGCATCATCAGGGTTTGAAAGACATCGCGCCGAGTCTGCGCGTCACCGGCCACGCTCCGGATGGATTGGTGGAAGCTGTCGAATTGCCCAACCATCCATTTGGCATCGCCGTTCAATGGCATCCCGAATGGTTGACGGATCAACAACCAACAAGAAATTTGTTCAGGAAATTTGTAGAAGCGGCGGGGAAATAAATTTTACAAATAAACCGCGAATTGGGCGCTTTACATTTTGCATGTTTACGTTTTATCATTTTTTATGCCCTCGCAACAAAATCCCCTCGATGTATTTGACTCGGGCGTCGGCGGACTTTCCGCCGAAAGTGCGTGCGATATTCTACAATTTTTCCCAGTCTTCGCGTGAGATGCCCGCCTGTTTTAAAATCCTGGAAAGCAAGTCTTTGCCAGTTTCTCCCTGATGCGGGTTTGGCAATGTTAACCGCAAATTCTCCCTCACCATAAATTCATGTTTACCGCCTGCATGAGGCCCGTCAAAGCCAGCTTGTTTCAAGGCGCGTATCAAATCTTTGCGCTTGATTGAACCAAATAGGGGCATTAATGCGCCTCAACGGGCGTAAGGTTAATTCCTGCAACAACGGGCAGTTCGTGTCCCATACGCAGGCCTAGTACAAGCCAGTCTTCCAGTGCGCTCTGCAATTCCTCCCGGCAGGCATCTAGTGAATCCGCATTTGCCCATACTCCCTGAAAGCCGGGGATTTCACCGTAATAGGTGTGATCCTCAAGGATTTCATATTTTGCCAGCAACATCGCGGCATGAATGTATGAAGTTAACATTTTGTTTTCCTTTCACGATTCATAATATATTATACTTTCCCTATGCTATCACATGCAAACTCATCCATCGGTGTATTTGACTCCGGCGTCGGCGGACTTTCCGTACTGCGCGCCATTCGTGAGCTGATGCCCGAAGAGTCGGTCATTTATTTTGGCGATCAAAGGCATGTGCCATACGGGCCGCGTCCGATGAAGCAGATCCAAAACTTCTCGGAGGGGATTGTGAGATTTTTACTTGAGCAAAATGCAAAAATAATTGTCGTGGCTTGTAACACGGCCTCCGCCGCGGCTTTGAAATTTCTGCGCGAAACATTTCCAAATATTTCCTTCGTCGGCATGGAACCGGCCGTTAAGCCTGCCGCCGAGTGGACGGAATCCGGTGTGGTCGGAGTCTTGGCAACACCTGCAACGTTTCAGGGCGCGTTGTACGCGTCGGTGGTGGAAAGATTTGCAACAGGCGTAGAGTTGTTGCAAAGCACGTGTTTGGGATTGGTACAGCAAATCGAGAAGGGCGATCTGGATGGGCCGGAGACGCGTCATATTTTGGAAGATGCGCTTCATCCGATGCTTGCGCAAAATATTGACACAGTGGTTTTGGGCTGTACCCACTATCCGTTTGTGATCCCGCTTATTGAGCGGATCGTGGGGGACAAGGTGCGGGTGATTGACCCGGCTCCCTCGGTGGCGAGGCAGGCCAAACGTCTGCTTGAAGCGGATGGCTTGAAGCTCCCGGCGGGGACGCGTGGAGATGTCCGCTATTTTACGTCTGGCCCGGCGGACGCGATGCAAAGCCTGTTGCTAAAGTTGCTGGGGAAAGGTGGAAATGTTCAATCTGTGACGTGGCTGGATGATCATACGGTTATGTTGTGATGCGGACGCCCATTTGCTCCATGTCTTTGAAAAGACGATCCGGCTCGGCCAGATGTCCCATCATGTGCAGGCCGGGACGCCGAGCCTCATTATATTGCATTATGAACGCGACGACGGGAATCGCGGTGAACTCGTAACCGTCCTCATGTTCGCTTCTCACACGGACCTCGAGCGGGCGTCCGTTTAATTGGCCTTTGGCTTCGACTGCCAGCACCACGCGATAAGGAGGCTTCGGAAGTTTGGTCATGATCCACCACATGAGTTTGCCCATCGGCCTGAGTCCGCGTTTGGGCGCGATCTTCAAGCCGAGCAAAACGATCATGGTCAGTGAATCCGCCAGCCAGCCTCCACCTGCCATGTAGAAGCCGACATTTTTCAAGGATGGATACATTTCCGGCAGGGCGCGCAACTCTTCAAAGAACATGGAATAACAATCGCGTTTGCCGATGCCTTCGCCGAAATCGAATTTGCAAATATCGTAGGAAGTTGATTTTGTCCACGCGCCGTTTTTGTAAACTTGAGTTTGGTAATCAATGAAACTTTCCATTAATTCATCCACGGCATCGGTGTAAGGCATGGATGTGCCGACGTTCAAATAACCGGCAGTCGAGGCGGACTCAATGCTGTCCATTTTGGATGCGGCATAACGGATCAGCGCAGCAGGCAGGCCGGGATGGAATCCTGCTTCGGTGATAAAACATAATTTTTTGTCTTGAATTTCTTTTGCATGAGCGTTCAAGATTTTTATTTTCTCGGGCGAGAATTGCACATCGAGATAATCCACGCCTGCGTCGAGTGCGGCGCGGATAACTGTCTCGGTATGATGAGTCGTCGGCGCGGCGACCAGCAAAAAGTCCACGCCCTGAAGTGCATTTTTCAGGCTGACAGAATCCGACGCATCCACTTGTCGGGCTGTGGCGCGTGAATCGTGAAGTTCATCCACGAGAGTCTGCGCTTTGTCGAGATGTCGTCCGGCAATGACGATTTGATATTTTGTTTGCGCAAGTAAATGTTTGGCGAGTAATCTGCCAGTGTAGCCATATCCGCCGAGAATCAAGATGTTCACGTTACCCTCCCGCGATCAGGAAACGAAAGAACTTGCCGAGATCTTTTAGCTTCGGGAAAAATGCCGGGACTCGTTTGCGATATTCCTCGTAATTTGGAAAACGTTCGATCAATTCTTTTTCTTCAACGAGACAAATCCAACTGGTCATGCCGAGCGGCATTAACAGCGCGATGATGAGCGCGTACCAATTGGCGTTGAGCAGACCGAGTCCGATGCCGATGCGAAGCACTCCCGCGTAGGTGGGATGGCGAAGGACGCTGTAAATATTTGAATCTATGAGGCGGCCTTCCTCTGGGAAATAAACATAAAGCAAGGCGAGATTGTCCGCACCGAAGGCGAAGATGGCGCGAAACCAAATCGCCGCGCCAACGATGATGAAAACCCAGCCTGCCCAGATCAGAACCATCTTCCACCAAACCACATCCGGAATTTCCGGGCCGGGCATGTAGCCATTATGAAAAACCGATGCAAGAATTATGCCGAGGCCGGGAATGGCAAAATGTGCGAAGGCATTGCGATAGGCCAGTTCGCCGTATTTTTGCTGGTAGATTTTTTTGCGTGAGAAGAATAGTGAGAGAATGAGAAAGCCGAGCGCCATGACCACGATCTCGCCGTCCGGCATCCATTCGGGGAAACCCCAGTCCACCCAGATGAAGAACAACGTAACCAGCGCGATCATTCCCAGCATTGTCAAACCGACGCGCGCTTCACCGCCCGGCGTCTGCAGATCAGGAACATGCTTGCGAAGTTGATCCATGCCTTTGAATTCCATCGTGCCCTCCAATGATTAGTATATGTCCCCAATGAGGAAAGTCAAGTGAGAAAAGTAATTTGGACCTTAGCGCTGCATCTGGTTGTTTTGAAACTTCTGCTATAGTCGATTTGTTGAATTACTTCTCTTTTTATTATCAATACGCGACCATAAAACAAAAGCGATTACTGTCCAAGCGAGTATACCTATCAAGCCTGATTCAGGTGACCATGCCGGATTTCCGATCCACCAGTCTGGTGCATTGTATTTTGTTATAAAAAACCAGCCAATCAAACTGAAACTTATATTCACGCCAAAATGAATTCCAAAAGGCAACCAAAGCAATTTTTTTGCTTTTAAATAACTAATGCACAGAGCAATGCCCATTATCAGAAAAGTAGTCATACCTATCAGTATTAATATTGGTGACAATTTTTCTTTTATCATTGCTGTGATATGCCCCAATCCCCAGAGCAAAGATGTTAGAAGTGATGTCGGCACAATGCCCGCCTTATGTTCCAGTGCTTGGAAGAAATAACCACGAAATATAAATTCTTCGATTGCCACTGTTAACGTCATTTGAATCAAGATTCGTAATAGGTATATTGGCAGATCGCCAATGGGTTCACCTCTTGGCGACAGAATGGTCCATCCACAAAGAATTTGTGCTACTTGAAGTGATATGGGAATTGCCAAACCAAAAAGCAGACCCCGTATCAGGCCGTTATACCAACCTTGATTGAATCGGAAGCCTAGATCCCGTAGAGAATGTCCATCGCTTTTCCACAACCAGATGGCAACCACAGGAAAAACAAAGAGATACGTGGCGGGAGATATCCACGAGATGGAGGGTAGCCCGATTGCAAGGGATACCGCGAAAAGGCCAAAAACATATAAAACGAAAGCTTTATTCACATCGTTATTTTCTATGACTGAAAAACTTTGTTATTTGTCTGCCGACACAACTTTCAAATCTTTTGCCTCAATCTCTATTCCCTTGAAATTCTCAAAGCTCAAATCACGGAACTCCAACCCTCGCGCCTCGCGGACCTTTTCAAACAAAGCAAAATATCCTGTGGGAATGGCGGCATCCCAATTCAAGCCAAGTTTTTCGGCGATGGGTTTAAGCGAAGCCAATTCGCCTTCGATCTCCACGAAATTTCCGTATGGCATTTCGTCGAGCATGATGTGCACGCCATCGAGTTCATACGTCGAGCGATATTTTTCGTAGATGAAAACCACCTGATAGCCAAGCGCTTCAATAAACTTTCGCGCCGAATCAAAATCGCTCACGGCAAATTCGATTTCGCGCCGGAGAATAACGCCGTCCCTCTTTCTCGATCCATCTTTATAAGTAAGACGGATTGCGTCGTCGCGTCGCAAACGCAGGACGCGTCCCTCGCGTTTGAAATTGCCGTTTGACGTATCGAATCGCAGGTTTGCTTCGTGTGTGCGTTGCTGAATCAAATGCGCTCCCAGATTGCGGAGGCGCTGTTCGATGTCCGCAAGACTGCAGATGTAAAATTTGGCTTCGATTTCCTGATCGTTCAGGTTCATTATTTGATTTACACCACGCTTAGCATGGTCTGCCTGATCTCGACAGATTCTCCAGCCTTGACTTTGATACGTTGGATGGTCCCGGCGCGTGGGGATTTCAGCTCGTTTTGCATCTTCATCGACTCCAGAATTGCCAACACCTGACCCTTTTCGACCTGCTGGCCTTCCTCGACGGTGACCGCCACGACCAATCCGGGCATGGGAGCCTTGAGATGGAATTCGCCTGTCGCTTCGGCTTTGCTCCCAAACGTGGATTTCAACCGGCGCTCGCGCTCATCTTCGACTTTGACCGGGTATTGGCGTCCGCGAAGAAGCACCTGCCAATCCTCTTCGCCCTCGTAAACGTAGGACTCGTAGGATCTTCCATCAATCAGCATGGAGTAAACCGGCTGGCCGCTGACCGATTCAAAATCCACCTGCATGATCTGGCCATTAATGCTAATGTGTTTTTCGTCAATAACTTCAATGGTGTATTCTTTACTGGCAACTGTGGTTACATATTTCATGTGCGACCAGCCTATCTGTGGATTCTTTCCCAGCGACCGACCCATTTCCAGTTGCTGGTGTCACGTTCGTTGCGCATGATGAATTGAGCGGAGCGTTGGGCAGCGTGATGGGCAGCCAATGTGGCAAAGACCGCCGCGATTTCCGGATGGTGCATTTCCTCGTCATGCTCGAGCTCGGGCATTGAAAAACGCTCCTCGACGAAGCGCGTGTCGTATTGTCCGGCCATGAAGCGGTGGCTGTCCATCATGGTTTGGTGGAAGGGGATGTTGGTGTGCACGCCAACGATGCGATATTCTTCGAGCGCGCGGCGCATCCGCAAAATAGCCTGACCGCGCGTCTCGCCCCACACGATCAATTTGGCGATCATCGGGTCGTAGAAGGGTGTAATCTCAAATCCGGGATAAACGCCCGTGTCCACGCGGATACCCGGGCCGGTTGGCAAAAGACTATGGGTGATAATACCGGTCGAAGGCAGGAATCCGTTATACGGGTCTTCAGCGTTGATGCGGCATTCGAGTGCATGTCCGCGCAGTACAACGTCTTCCTGTTTATAACTCAACTGGCGTCCACGCGCGATGCGGATCTGTTCGGCAACGATATCAACGCCTGTGACAAGTTCTGTTACGGGATGTTCCACCTGCAAACGGGTATTCATTTCAAGGAAATAAAAATTGCTGTCTTTATCAACCAAGAATTCGATCGTGCCCGCATTAACGTAATCAACAGATTGCGCTGCTTTGACAGCCACTTCGCCCATCTTGCGGCGAAGTTCTTCGCCTACAAATGGGGAGGGGGACTCCTCGATTAGCTTCTGGTGACGGCGTTGAATGGAACAATCGCGTTCGCCGAGATAGATTACATTCCCGTGCATATCGGCCAGAATCTGGATCTCAATGTGCCGCGCACCTGATACTAGTTTCTCAAGATAAACATTTCCATCGCCGAAAGCCGATTCCGCTTCTCGTCGCGCGGACGTAAGCAAAGCCGGCATTTCTTCGAGCGATGCGACCTCGCGCATACCTTTTCCGCCGCCGCCTGCACTGGCTTTGATCAGCAAAGGAAATCCGATTTTTGGGGCCAGAGCAAGGAGTTCTTCATCGCGCATTGCGCCCTTGCCCTCGGTGCCAGGTACAACTGGTATGCCCGCGGCCGTGACCGTGTCGCGGGCGGTCATCTTATCGCCCATGGCTGCAATGGCTGACGGCTTTGGCCCAATATATGTAATACCTGCATCGGCGCAGGCCGCGGCGAATGCTTCGCGCTCTGCTAAAAATCCATAGCCAGGATGAATGGCATCTGCGCCGCACTTGCGGGCGACATCAATGATTTTGTCTGCGCGCAGATAAGATTCACGTGAAGGTGCGGGGCCGAGCAGAAAAGCTTCGTCCGCATAGCGTACATGCAGGGCGCTGCGATCAGCTTCAGAGTAAACAGCAACGGTTTGGATGCCGAGTTCACGGCAGGCGCGCAGGATGCGGACGGCAATCTCTCCGCGATTGGCAACCAGAATTTTTTTGAACATAATACCTCGTGAAAGATGTTTTTGCGAGGAGGGTGTTTTTCCCGACGACATCGTACTCGTAGAGTAAGCCATCTCCTATTTCAAAGCAGGATTGCTTCGGCCTTCGGCCTCGCAATGACATCCTTATAACGGAATATTTCCGTGTTTCTTGGCGGGATTTGCGTCGCGCTTATTTTGTAACATCTCAAGCGCATTGATCAGGCGCGGACGCGTCTCTTTCGGTTCGATCACATCGTCGACATATCCGCGTTCTGCGGTTATATAAGGGTTGGCAAACTTCTCACGATACTCGGCCACCAATTCTGCCTTGCGCTTGACAGGGTCTTTTGCCTTCTCCAGTTCTTTGCGGAAAATGATGCTGACCGCGCCGTCTGGTCCCATCACTGCGATCTCAGCGGTGGGCCAGGCTAAATTTAAATCACCGCGAATATGTTTGGACGACATCACGCAATAAGCGCCACCGTAAGCCTTGCGTGTAATCACTGTCAACTTGGGCACGGTCGCTTCACAGTAGGCATAAAGTAGCTTGGCGCCGGAGCGGATGATGCCGCCGTGCTCCTGGTGAGTTCCGGGCAGGAAGCCTGGAACATCTTCAAAAGTGATGATCGGAATGTTGAACGAATCGCAGACACGCACAAAACGAGCGGCTTTTTCGCTGGCGTCAATATCCAGCACGCCAGCCAGCACCGCAGGCTGATTGGCAACGATGCCCACCGAATGTCCGCCGAGACGCGCAAAACCAACCACAATGTTTGCCGCAAAGTTTTCATGGATCTCAAAGAAATGTCCATCATCCACGATCATGTGAATGACTTCCTTGATGTCGTATGGCTTGTCCGGCGATTCGGGGACAATGGTGTTCAGTCCTTCTTCCATGCGCAAAAGATCATCCCCATTCTGAATGAAGGGTGGATCCTCCATGTTGTTTTGCGGCAGATATTCCAGCAATTGGCGGATGAGGAACAATGTATCCGCTTCGTTATCAGCGGCGACATGACACACGCCTGATTTTTCCGAGTGGACACTTGCGCCGCCAAGATCTTCGAATGAAACATCCTCATGTGTTACCGTCTTGACCACATCCGGGCCGGTGACGAACATGTAGGATGAGTTACGTACCATGAAAATAAAATCGGTTAGAGCAGGCGAATAAACCGCGCCCCCGGCACAGGGTCCCATAATGACGCTGATTTGTGGGATCACGCCCGAAGCCAGTGTGTTGCGCAGAAAAATGTCGGAATAACCTCCCAGCGAAACGACACCCTCTTGAATGCGCGCGCCGCCTGAGTCGTTTAATCCGATCACGGGCGCGCCGGTCTTCATCGCCATATCCATGATCTTGCATATCTTTTCCGCATGAACTTCTCCAAGCGAACCGCCAAACACGGTGAAATCCTGCGAGAAGACGTAAACCAAGCGGCCTTCGATGGTGCCCCAACCGGTCACGACAGAGTCGCTCAAGAATTTTTGCTCGTCCAGGTTGAAATCGTGAGTGCGATGTTCGACGAAAGCATCCACCTCGTGAAAGGAGCCCTTGTCGAGAAGGATGTCAATGCGTTCGCGAGCCGTCAATCGGCCCTTCTTGTGTTGGGCATCGATGCGATCTGTTCCGCCGCCCAATTGGGATTTGGATTTCATTTCACGCAGATGGATGATTTTCGGGTTTTCGCTCATAAGACTCTCTTTGAAAATAATTCAGATTTTTTGGATTAAGAACAACCGCGCTTACAAAAGCTAGCAGGATGACGGTGGCCAGAAGGTCGAAGGGCCAATTGGCCCGCAGCTCAGCCTGGACGAAAAGCCGGTCAGCCCAACTCCAGGCCGTATACAAACCTGATGCGACCAGCAAAGCTGCACGCATGTAAGGTTTTCTGTTCCACCAACTCCATAGCAGGAATAAGCCGGTCAAGGCCCAGAGCGCGCCCGTCGCTGCAATATAGATGGGACCCGGTTGCGGCGCGTACGCTATCAGGGTGTCGCGCCATAAAATGCCTGCGGCGAAGCGCACAGTGTTCCAGGCTGTCAGGATTAACACCAGCCATAGAAGCAGAGTTACTTGAAATGAAAACTTAAAACCTGGTTTCATTATTTGGCTGGTTTGGGTAAAAATCGCATCAGATCTTTATCGTCCCAACTGGCAACTGTTTCGAGACGGTTAGCATATTGACCTCGATAGGGTGTGCCTTGCAGCATGGTGGAATTGGCAAATACGTAGCGCATACCCGTGTCGTATAAATAATCAGAACCAACGCCTTTTTTCATGGCTTGGAAATAATCGGAACTGTTGGCCAGCCCGTCCATATTGACGACGGTTCTATCGTGAATAAAATAAGCGAAACTTCCGCCGCCGGTCATGCCGATGATGTCGCCCGGTTTGGTGTGCGCCTCCAAAAAGGGGATTACATCCATATAAGGCGCGTCGGGTGGGGTGGTGCCGTGCGGCATCTGTGAGCTGGTGACTTTCCAATAGCTGAAAGACATTTGCGCGCCGAGCGCGGCGACCAATACCCAGGTCAAGGCTTGTGTGACTGCCCATCTTTTGAGCAGGAGATCGAACAAAGTATTTACGAGTATCGCGATGACAAAGACAGAAAGGATTTGTTCTGTCAGCCAGTACCATCCTTTCAAAGCCGAATATCCGGTGATGTTGTAGGACAGGATCTGCAGCCAGCTTCCGACCAGCAATGGGATCAGGCCCGCTTTAACAATGGCTTTGACTGACTGTTTTCGCCTCAACAGAAAAATGCCGCATAGAATAATTACGGCGACTGCAATAATGATTAAAAAATTACTGCGCCAAAGTATGGTGCTTGCTGAAGCCGGGTCTGTGTAAAAAAGCCGGTTGCTCCAATCTCTCAACAGGGGGATCAATTGTCCCCAGGCGTTGGAGCCGCTTGGGTCCAGCGCCAGAAACGAAAGAGTGTCTTTGGGTGTGCCACCGTAGATGATGATCGCAAATGTGCCCCACCAGCGCTTGATCTCTCCGCTGATTGGACTGAATGAGCCAAAAGCGAACTTGCTCCAGAGCATGTAGATGGCCATTAATCCACCAAGAACGCCGTAATACGCCAACCCTTCCCTGAACCAATCTTTCCAATATTTTTTTAATTGCTGCAGGGGCGGGACCATCACCGCATTCATACCGGGAGTGCGGAATACGTATGTTATGCCCCGAATGAGGAGAATAAATCCAAACGTGAACGCGGCATCCAGCAATAAAATGACCGCCGAGAAGACTGGCAGAATATGAAGCTTTCCCCCCGCCAGTAAGAGGATGGATAGTGGCAGACTGCTGGCGGCAATTGCCAGTAAAATATTTTGTAATACTTTAAGCGGTTTCCAACTGGCTGGCTGTTGATAAAGTCCCCAAAAGTAGAAGGCCGGAACTTTGATAATCAGCGCGGCGGCAATCATGATCATGGTTGCGTTTGTCGAATTGTAATAGCCAGGCAGACCGAGCCGCGTAATGAAGGCCGCCAATGCTGCGGCGAAAATAGCCAGGATATCGAGCGGCAGGAGATAACGCATTGGCGTGGCACGGAATACAATCCAGATTCCTGCGATGATGGTGAAAAAGGCTAAATCGAGTCTGCTGAACGTAACGAGTGCGGCGCTGAATCCCAGTACCGCAATTTGCTGAATGCTGGGTTGAGTTTTGCGCCATCCCTGCTCAAACTTGTATACCATGTAAAGAAACAGCATGGTACAAAACAGGCCAATCCCCGATTCGAGTCCCTGTCTGTAATAAGACCAGACCATGAACGGACTGAACACCCAATATATGGCCGCCAACGCTCCGGTCAGGCGCGAGACCGTAGCGCTGAGCAACCGGTAAAGGATGATGGCGGTCGAGACACTGAGCAAGCTCATGACGATCAGCAGAACGCGTAAAGGCAGGATCAGATTGAAGCGGGCCAGCGCAAAGATCGGGATGCAGATCAGCATCCATAATGGGTGATAGCCGTTGGTTAGATGGATGCCATCCATTGTGCTGCCCAGCCCCATGCTGATATTCTGCGCTATTTTGAAATAATAATAAGCGTCATCGCGAATAAACCAATTATTTGCAAAATTCCATGCGTCGGACGTCGCCGCAAAGATTTGAATTGGCATAAACACGATCACGAGAAGAATTTCAAACCACGGTAACTTTTTCGAAATTATTTTCATTTACCTATCCAATATCCAGAGTGATTTTTCCGAACTGTTCACCGCGCCAGAGCCGCTCCTGTGCGTGCGCCGCATCTTTCAGCGGGAAAGTTTTATCGAGCACCGGTTTTAGTTTACCGGCCACAACCAGGTCCATCACGGTTTTAAAATCCTTCAAGTGACTCATGGTCGAGCCGATGATGGAAAGATGTTTTGCAAAAATAAAGCGATTATCAATTTCAAATTTCGGCCCGCCGCTGTTGCCCACTGTCAACAGCCGACCGCCTTTTCGCAGAGCGCGCAAGCTGAACATGAACGTTGTCCCAACGTTGTCAACCACCAGATCGGCGCCCCGCTTCCCGGTCGCGAGAAAGACCGGCTTTGACCAATCTTCTTCTTTGGAGCGGTCAATCAGAATGTCTGCGCCGAGCGACTCGGACAGTTTTAACTTGTTCGCATCCGAACCCACGACGATGACGCGGGCGCCGCTAAATTTAGCGATCTGTACGCTGGCGGTGTTTACTCCGCCCCCCGCGCCGACAATGACCACCGTTTCACCGGCCTGCAAATTTCCACGCGTGATAAGCGAGTGCCACGCGGTTTGATAAACGAGAGCCGCCGCGGCCGCGGCGTGGAAATCAAAATCATCCGGCAATTTATAAAGTTGGCGTACCGGCAGGCTGACAAATTCCGCGTATGTGCCGCGCACAGATTCGCCGAGCAGACACCAATTGCGGCACATGTTATCCCAACCGGAGAGACAGGCCTCGCATTTGCCGCAACCCAGATTGGCATTGATGACGACATGATCGCCAACTTTGAATTCGCTAACACCCTCGCCCAGCGCGGACACTTCGCCCGCGCCATCCGCGCCGTTGATGTGGGGCAGTTCCAGCTTTATGCCGGGCCAGCCGTTACGGACAAGAACATCCATGCGGTTTAGCGCCGCAGTTCGCAAGCGGATAAGAACCTCACCAGGCTTTGGTTCAGGCGTAGGAAATTCGGCGTACTCCAGGACTTCCGGCCCGCCGTGTTGATGGAATAAAACTGTTTTCATTTTCTAAACGATTACTTGAAGCCCAATTCAGAGCGGCTGATAACCATCCGTTGAATTTCGCTGGTGCCCTCATAGATTTCGGTGATCTTAGCGTCACGGAAATAGCGCTCGACTGGAAGCTCTTTGCTATATCCCATGCCGCCATGAATTTGGACAGCGGCGTGCGCGCAATACATGGCGGTTTCGGACGCGAATAATTTTGCCATGGACGATTGCAATGTGAATCGTTCTCCGGTTGTCTTGGAATTTTCTTTTGCCATGGCGGCATTGTAGACGAGTAACCGCGCTGCTTCAATGCGCGTCTTCATATCCGCGATCTTGAAGCCTGTGCCTTGAAACTCGCCGATCTTCTGGCCGAAGGCTTCCCGCTCACGCGCATAAGAAACGCTGGCCTCATAAGCAGCTTCAGCGATGCCCAGTGCCTGAGTCCCAATGCCGATGCGACCGACATCCAAAACGGTCATGGCGATCTTAAAGCCATCACCTTCCTTGCCAAGCAAATGCGCGGCGGGCACGCGGCAATTCTCGAAGATCAGTTCGCTGGTGGCCGAAGCGCGGATGCCCAGCTTGGGTTCTTTCTTGCCGCGAATGAATCCCGACAAATTTTTTGCGTCCACCAAAAAGGCGCTGATGCCCTTTTGTTTTTTCGCAGGGTCGGTGACCATGAAGACCACGAAGTAATCAGCAACCGGGCCGGACGTGACCCATGACTTGCGTCCGTTGAGAACATAGGAATCGCCGTCGCGCGTGGCGCGGCTTTTCATTGTACCCGCGTCCGAGCCGGACATTGGTTCGGTCAGCGAATAAGCGCCTATCGCGGCGCCTGACGCGACCGGTTTCAGGAATTTCTGTTTTTGTTCCTCAGTGCCGAAGGTCATAATGCCGTGGCAGTACAGCGAATTGTTGACCGACATGATCACGCTGTGCGCCGCGTCGGCTTTGGCGATCTCTTCCATGGCGAGCACGTAAGCCATGGTGTCCATGCCTGCGCCGCCGTATTGCTCCGGGACCTCGATGCCCATAAATCCCATCCCGCCCATTTTCTTGATCGTCTCGTAAGGGAATTCCCCGCTTTCATCGAATTGCGCTGCGATTGGTGCGATTTCCTTTTGTGCAAAATCATGAGCTGCATCGCGGATCATTTTATGTTCATCGCTGAGAGGGAATAAAACATCGCTCATGTGAGCCTCCGTGTGAAAGTATGGCATGATTATACCGCCTGCATGTTACTTGTATTGACCGCAGAGCGCTGACCACTCATCTATGCTTAATGTCTCGGCCCGCCTTTGCGGATCAATCCTGCCGCGCTTGAGCAGGGCTTCGGCGTCTGCCGGTTGGATGTGTAACCCGGCTGACAAAGAGTTGCGAAGCATTTTTCGCTTTTGGCTGAACCCGGCTTTGATGAGCTTAAAGAAAGTTGGCAGAAGCGGGGAAGGGATCAAAGGCTCGGGACGAATCTCGATCTTGACGACTGCTGAATCGACCTTGGGCGCAGGGAAGAATGCGTTTGCTGGAATCTGTGCGGCGATGAAAGGCCGTCCGTAGACTTGCACGCTCAACGCCAGCAGACTCATGTCGGGCGGCATTGAGCAAATGCGCTCCGCAACTTCTTTTTGGATGGTCAGCACGATGCGACGCGGCTTTGGGTCAGATTCCAGCAGGTGACGGATGATGGCGGATGTGATGTTGTATGGAATATTGGCGGCCACGATGTAATCTGCTGGAAGGCCGAGGTCTTTCGGAGAAAAGTCCAGGATGTCGCCGTGGATTAAACGGACGTTGGCATAAGGTTTGAGAACGCCGCGTAAAACGGGAAGCAGTTTCTCGTCCAATTCGACCGCCACTACTTCGCGCGCCAAAGCCGCCAGGTGCCGCGTCAAACTGCCGAGGCCGGGTCCAATCTCCAGAACCGTATCCGCATTTTCAATCCCGGCCGCGACGGCGATATTTTCCAACGCCAGCGGATCTTCCAAAAAATTTTGGCCGAGACGTTTATCGGCGTGCAGGCCGTATTGTTTGAGAAGCGCCGCGGCGTTGAGAGGGGGAATATTTTTCATTGCAGCACGTACATAATATTCGACGGCACAGGTGCCAGAAAATAAACGGTCACGTACCTTCCCCATTGGCCGCCCTCTTGCGCATATTGAGCATCGGTATAACCCAGATCGATCCACAGCTTGCCGGGGATGCCGCCGCCAATGTCCTCAACTGTGGCATATCCATAGCCGGGGATAAATAAGGCCTGGCCTCGCATGTTGGCATACCAGTTGTAGATAAAAGCCACCACGCCTTTTTGTACAGGTTTGCCGCTGGCAGTGCCGGGGTAACAACGGTCCGCCGCCGAGTGGCATGGCGAGTAGGCCGTGGCGAACAATTGTACGGCGCGCCAATATTGGATTTGCACGCCGTCCACCGTCGTGGTGTGGACAACTGGCTTTGTGCCGTATCCGACCACGCGGTCTTTCGGCGGGCGCACGACGGTTTCTGATTCGGTTTGCCTCGAAACCTCCACACCGTCTTGATATCGAATACGCACACGGCTAACTGATAAACCAGGTTGCCCGGGTTGTAGGGTTTCCTGATGATCGAGTTCAACATCAGGCGAGGATTGGAAATCACTTTTAAACGGGATGGACTTTTGCGCCAGCACCAGCGACTCGCTGATTCGGATCACGCGTATCTGCCCATCTTGCGGCAGCGCTTCATTCTCGGACGGTTGGCTGGAGTCTAGTCCAAGTAGCGGAATCCCAGCTTCGGCCAGTGCGCCGCCGACCGTCCCAGCTGAGGAGCGGATGTGAATCTGTTTGCCGTCCACGCTGACGGTTAATTCGCGCGACGGTGTGTAGATCACGGTCATCGCGTTCGTGATGGGTGTGTCTGCTGGCGGATTGAGTTGATCTGCCGCATAAATCTGCGCGCCCGTTTGAGCGATAGCTTCGCCGACGGTTTGTGCTGTAGTTTGCATCGTCGTGCCGTTGACTGTGATCGTGACTGCGCGCCGAATTTGAAGCACGGTCGTTTTCGCCTGAGCAATCGGCTGGTCGAGGGGGACAGGGTTGCCGTTAAACAAAACGCGGTCAGCGGGGCCGAGCACGATGCCAGCCTGGACGATGAGTTTGCCCGGCACGCGTTCGTTTGTGGTCAGCGTGTGGATTTGGCCGCCGTCGATGATGGTGATAGTGGATAGTGTTTGCGGCTGACAAGCAAGCAAAAACAAAAGAATTACTGGAGCCAGCCAGCGGAGAATTTTCATGCAGTAATTATAACGTGCAGCGGTTATTTGCCCCGCTCAAGTGCGTATCGAATCAAATTTTGTGTTTCTTTTATTTCATCTGGTTTAGCTTTTCCCTGCGGATTTTGCCGTCCAATCCAAGCGCGTTCGATCAGTGGAATCCAGCGAACATCCAATGATTCTTTTGCCCAATTCGCGGCGGCCTGTTTGGAAACGATATCGCCGTATTGAAGCGTATAAAGTGCGCGGCAAATTGTCAGCACGATATACGATTGATATCCGTGGTTCTTGATCTGGCTTGGGTCATCGATGAAGCCTGCCAGCCAATCATATAAGACGGACCTCATGGCGTGACGCAAATCCTCCAGTGAGACCGGATCGATCAATGTGCGTGGGTTGGGGCCCACGAGCGTGATGCCACGATCACGCAGAATGAAACGTTGAACAACCCAGTCCATGTCATGCTGCACCTGGTGAAGCTTTTCGCCACGGCCGCGGTCCAGATGCGGGTGGATATTGTTTTTCGGGTTGTATCTTTGCACAGCATCTCGCGGGATGTAAACAACTTCAAGCTGTGTAGCACACCACGAATCGAGCGTGGAAATTTTTGAGTGCATAGTTTCGAGCTTGGAAAAGACATCGCTTGAAATTTTGTCGCGCGTCACTATCAGCACATCGACGTCGCTGTTTTCATCGAAGCCGCCGTTGGCGAGCGAGCCGAACAAATAAATGCCGACAAATTGTTCTTTGAGTAATCGCGGAACATTGTTCAACAATGCCTCAAGCACAAGATTTACTTCAGGGAAGGGCGTAAAAGATTGACTCATGATTATTCGATCTTCCTGTTTTTGACAGCCCACAGATCAGTAGCGAATCGTTCAATGAAATACCGGCGGGTCTGTCCTATGGAATTAAAAAGAAAACCGAGGGCAAACCCTCAGCTGTTGCCCCGCCAGACTCTTGCTGGTGGGGTGCGCACAGGCGACTTAATGTCGCCCGTGCTTGAATCAAATCAGCGGTAAGTGCCCTGAAGAATTGGCTGGCTACAGGCTGATAATCATTTGTGACGCTCCTATTAATTACGACGAGCAGATTATATCACTTGCGGAATAACAGGCTGTCTGCGCTGCCACATATTGAGACAAGATTATTTCGAGATTTTGGAAGACTCAAAATATTGGACTGCCTGGATGAAGTAAAATATGGCTTAACGAGGTGATGTATGCGAAAGCCAGCTTTGATCATTATGCTCGGATTATCCATGTTGGCCTGTTCGGTCTCAGATATTACCAGGTTGATCCCAGGAATGCCCATTTCGCCCCTGCCGACTGCATTTCCGACTGAGACGGTATACGTCACCTCCACCAGCACGCCAAGCATCATGCCCACCCAGCCAACGCCGACCTTTACTCCCACGCCAACCTTGATTTACTTAGGGTCCATGGGTTCTCCATCGGATACTCCAATTCCAACCGGCACGCTTTGGACGGTGGGGCAAGCAGTCAGTTCGCCTAATTCCGTTACACCTAATTCCAATACGCCTGAGGCGAGCGGTTTTTCCAGTTACTCGATGAGCGGAAATATCCTGCATTGGGGCGCCTGCCCGCTGAATAAAATTCAGGTCGTTGCCAGACCGTCTGATGTTACCCATACCCATTTTGTTTTGCTGTTCCTTCGTTTACAGGACAGAGAATCCCCTTTCGAGGCCACCCACTGGGGATCCGGCGCGATAATGGATAGTGACGGCAAAGGAACCTTTACGTATACACTGACTGCGGAAAACCTTCCGGGTTATCGCGAATTTACGCTGGCATGGGTACAATATCAATTTGTGGCGACTGACAAAAAACTAAACGTGATTGGCCGCACCCAGGTTGTGCTGAATAGTATTGCTTATTCCCCGTGTCAATAATATGGATTTTGCGCCGGAGCTTCTTCAATTTTTGCGGAAGGCTAATTACACCGCTGTGTTGACCGGCGCCGGAGTCTCACAAGAGAGCGGGCTCCGCACCTTT